>JBJHCD010000855.1:0-3123 GCA_050485845.1 Pirellulaceae bacterium
GTACCACTTGACGTGGCTTGTGGGGTGTCGGGCTTGTGGGGTGTCGGGCTTGTGGGGTGCCGGGCTCGTGGGATGTCGGTTCGCCGGATTGCCGCGTCGCCGGGTTGCCGCGACGATAGCATGCCGGTTCGGTGGCCGGGTACCGACGCGAGTCCTATCGTCCCGAGGGGACGAATGGAATTGCTCAGGCCAGAATCGGCTGGAGCACCTTTCCCCCCACATCCGTCAGTCGGAAACGGCGACCGTTGTACTTGTAGGTCAGCTGAGTGTGATCGATCCCAAGAAGATGGAGAATCGTGGCGTGCAAGTCGTTCACGTGCACGCGGTCCACTGCCGCCTTGTAACCCACCTCATCGGATTCTCCGTAACTGACACCTCCCCGAATTCCCCCTCCTGCCATCCAGGCCGTGAAGCAATGCGGGTTGTGATCGCGCCCCGGCTTGTCGCCCAGCTGGGCAATCGGTAGCCGACCGAACTCACCACACCAAATCACCAGTGTTTCGTCGAGTAGTCCTCGCTGCTGCAGATCGCTCAGCAATCCTGCCACGGGCTGATCCGTTTCCCCGGCAAATTGCGAGTGATTGCCTTGAATATCGGCATGGCCATCCCACGATCGTTGGTTTTCCATTCCGCCGGAATAGATCTGGACAAAGCGGACGCCCCGTTCCACCAAGCGCCGAGCGATCAGGCATTGCTGGCCGAAGTGATCGGACTGTGGGTTGTCGATGCCGTACAGACGATGTGTCTCGGCCGTTTCTTGCTCCAGTTCCATCGCCTCCGGGGCGGATGCTTGCATCCGGTAGGCGAGTTCAAAGCTCTCGATCCGGGCCGCCAACTCGGACTCCATGGCATGCTGCTCATAATGCAATCCATTCAGTTGGCTGAGCAAATCGAGCTGATTTCGCTGAGCTTCTCCGACCATCGATTCCGGCGGCGTGAGATTATCGATCGGAGGGCCATTGGGGCGAAGGTGAGTTCCCTGATAGACGCCGGGAAGGAAGCCCGCGCTCCAATTGGCCGCGTGTCCCTTGGGAAGTCCCCGTCCCTTCGGGTCACTCATCACGACAAACCCTGGCAGATCGCGACTCTCGCTCCCAAGGCCATATGTCACCCAGGAACCGACACAGGGAAAACCCATTCGAGGCAATCCGTTGTTCATCATGAACAGGGCGGGGGAATGATTATTCGATTCGGTATAGCCCGAGTGAATGAAGGCCATGCGGTCCACGTGCTCGCCCAGGTAGGGGAAGAGAGAGGAGACCATCTTGCCGCATTCCCCTCTCGCCGTGAACTCGAACGGCGACTTCATCAGCGCTCCGACCGCATCCTTGAAGAAACCGGTCGTGTTCTGAAACTCTTCATCGAACTCTCGAATCGACTTTCCATTCCATTTCTCCAACTCGGGTTTGTAATCCCAGGTATCGACGTGGCTTGGTCCCCCATTGACGAAAATCCAGATCACCCGCTTGGCTTTCGGCTCGAAGTGCCCGGCACGGGGAGCCAGCGGTTGAAGCAGTCGCCGGGGACTTTCATTAGCCCGCAAGGAGGTTGCCAACAAACCTTCGTCCGCCAGTAGTCCGGCCAATCCCAGTAGCCCGCAACCACCACCCGCGCGTCGCAAGAGTGACCGGCGAGTCAAGTGGGAGACTTGGAAGGGATCGAATTGAAAACCGTCGGGAGAACTCATGGTGATTCCTCGACAAAGCGAGTGAAATTGGGACGAGTGAAAGTAGGGCAAGGAGATTGTTCAGCGGGGGCTACTCGACATAAAGAAACTCATTCAAACTCAACAACGCCTGGCAAAAATCAATCCGAGCCAACTCGGAAGATCCATCAACATTCTGTTCACGATAGGTGGCCATCTGCTGCTCGAGGAATTGTGCGGCGATCCGCTTCTCCTCTGACGTCGGTTCACGCCCTAGGGTCCATTGATAAGCTTGTTCAATCCAGGCTGCTTCGGGGATATCCCGCAACCGGTTGGCAAGCCCTTGGGCGTATTGTCGCATCTGCGGACTGTTCATCAAAAGCAGGGCTTGGGGAGCAATCGTCGTGGTGGCCCGATCTCCAATTCCCACCAGGTGCTCGGGCCAATCAAACAACATCATCATCGGAATCAATTGACTCCGCTTGATGAAAAAGTAGATGCTCCGCCGGCGCATGTTGGCATCCAGTGTGCCTGGACCGAAGGGAGTTGGATCAAGCAGCCCGGACACGGCCAGCAGCGAGTCACGAATCGCCTCCGCTTCCAATCGCCGTGGCGTTCGTCGCCACAACCAGGTGTTTTCGGGATCGAGGGTCAGGCGTTGATCGTCCGATTCCACGCTCTGCCGATAAGCGGCACTGGTCATAATCAGGCGATGGAGTCGTTTCAAGTGCCAACCGTTGTGGATCAGATCGACCGCCAGCCAGTCGAGCAATTCCGGATGAGTCGGCCGCTGGCCTTGGACTCCGAAATCGCTGGGCGTGGCGACAATTCCTTGGCCGAAATGATGATGCCACAACCGATTGACCATGACGCGGGCCGCCAAATGGCCCGCTCCCTGTTCGGAATCCATGATCCAGTGAGCCAGCGCCGCGCGACGAAAACTGGTCCGCGTCCATCCTTCCGGAGGCTCCATCCGCCAACGTTCGGCTGTCCCCCCATCGCGCATGAGGACTGCCGGAAAACCTGGTTCCGCTACTTCCCCCTTCTGATGGACGTCCCCGCGCGTCAGGACATAAGTCTCCGGATAGTGATGTGGATACCCACGACCATCGGCGTGGTGGGAAATCGGGGAGAATCCCTCGCTGGTAACTTGTACCTTGACCGGCTCGCGATCCCCTCCTGACTGCTCGCCTTCCGGCGTGGCCGCCAAATCCTCGTCGGCCATTCCAGCGGTGGGACCTTCCTTCCGGGAGGTCTGGCCCTCGTCCCTTGGCTCTTCGGCTCGGTCACTCATTTGCCGAGCCGAATTCCAGTTCCGTGGGTTCCAGTCCAGCGGGATCTCGCTACGAATGGTCGACGTAAACACGCTGGCCAGCCGGTAATAGTCCTCAGCCGAAATGGGATCGAACTTGTGGTCATGGCAGCGAGCACAGCCGATCGAGATGCCCAGAATCGCCGTGCCAAGTGTCGCGACCATG
>JBJHCD010000856.1:0-3122 GCA_050485845.1 Pirellulaceae bacterium
GCCGAGTTCGTGGTGTTCCGCAACAGCCACAAGCGAGATGCCTGATCCGTTTTGTTCCTCGTAACCTATGTTGTGGAGTGGACATTCTCATGGCTACTTATCCTCTGACTTCCCTTCACTTCAGCGTCAACTGGGGTGATTCGAACAACACGGTCAACTTCTCGGAGGTTTCAGGACTTACCCTGGAATGCGAACCGATTGAGTACCGGGGTGGAGCTGATCAGACGTTGACCGTGCGGAAGATTCCAGGACTGAAAAAGTATGGCAATGTGACGCTGAAACGTGGCGTGATTGAGGCCGAAAACGGTTTCTGGGAATGGTGGAACACGATTCAATCCGGGATTGTCCAGCGCCGAAACGTCACGATCAGCCTGCTGAACGAACAGCATAATCCCGTGATGTCTTGGGAGATTTCCCATGCCTGGCCCACGAAAGTGGAAGGGCCGGGACTGAACGCCACTGGAAACGAAATTGCCGTGGAGTCGCTCGAGTTCGCTCATGAAGGCCTGGTGATTAACAGTCCCGTGTAGGATGAAAAATGAATCGTCGTGTTGAAGACCCGTACTTGAATGTGCGCTTCCGCCTGCTAATCCAGACTCCTGAAGATTCCGGGGCTGCCGCTTGGGCGGACTTCTCGGAGTGTTCTGGGTTGAGTCTGGAAACGGCAACCGAGGAGTACGCGGAAGGGGGTGAAAATCGGTTCGCCTACAAGTTTCCAACACGAGGTCAGGTTCCCAATTTGGTCTTCAAAAAGGGAATTACGGCTTCTCGGGAATTGTGGGATTGGTTCGTCCAGTATCTTGACTCGAGAGAATTCCAGGTATCGCTCCGGGATGGCGAAGTACGGTTGTTGGGACTGGGGGGAGATGACGATATCCTCCGTGCGTGGAAATTCACGCGAGCTTTCCCCGTGAGGTGGACGGGACCCGATCTGAATGCCTTGTCGCCCGGAATTGCGTTTGAATCCCTGGAGGTGGCGCATACGGGGCTGCGCTTGACTCATTAATAACTGCCAACCCCAATCTCATCGGTCCACTAAACACGCGAGGAGAGAGTTTCCATGCCCGTTGTTATACGAGAGGTGATCAGCGAAATCGCTTTGGGGCCGGAACCGCCCAAGGAATCTGGCGGGGCGGTCCAAGCCTCCGCCATGCCATCCGCCGAAGCGATGGAACAGCTTGTCAGACAGGTCACGGAACGAGTTCTGGAACGACTACGTTTGGAATGGGAGCCTTGACGGTGCCGGAACTCGAGCAACTGAAGAAGATGAAGATCGAGCAGTACAAGTCCCAGACATTTCAGGAGACGGATCTCTTGGAAGAGTGGACGGTGCTCTTCAATCCCTCGGAGTTCACTTTGACTCGAGCGAACGAGTTCAATCAGCAGGCCACGCAAGGACGAAGTCGTCCCAAGACTTCGTTTGGCAAAGGATTGCCGGATCAATTGTCTCTCACTCTTTTCTTTGATGGAACCGGCGTCGTGGGGGAGGCGGGACCCATTACGGAATCGATTCATCGCTTTTTGAGTCTCAGCCGGTACCGGGGTACCGAGCATCATCCCGCCTATATTCGTGTCTGGTGGGGAAGACTTGATTTTCGCGGCGTTCTGAAGACCGCCGCCGTAACCTTCACGCTTTTCAACCGCGCTGGTGAACCTTTGCGGGCGCGGGTGGCCGCCAGTTTCGAGGAGGTGATCAGTGGTGAAGAACTGCGCGCCGAAGAATCAAGCTCGTCCCCGAATCTACTTCAGGTATGGCATGTGACCGAGGGGGACCGGCTGGATCAAATCGCTTTCGATACGTATGGCGATGCCCGTTACTGGCGGGCCGTCGCGGAGGTCAACCGCCTGGAAAATCCCCGCCGATTGGTTCCGGGCGAAACGCTGCTTCTCCCCCCCGTGGAGCATTCTCGTGGCTGACGTCCATCCGACCCATCAAATCGCGTCTGGACCCGAACTGGTGATTCTGGTGGATGGGAGACCATTGCCTCCCGAAGTTGCCCATGACGTTGTCCGCGTGGAAGTTCATGAAGAAATAAACCATCTTGCCCGAGCGGAGTTGCTCTTGGCAAACTGGGACGAGGATCGAAACCAACCGAGTCATTCCGAGTCGGAAGTTTTTCAGCCCGGCCAGCCACTGACGGTCCAGATGGGATATGAAGGTTCGGCGGTCACGGTATTTGAGGGATTGATCCTGGAACAGACGGCGATTTTCATGACAGGAGATGCGCCCAAATTACGCGTTTCCGCTCGCTGCCGCGGGGCCCTTCTGACGGCACCGAGGCGAAGCCGGATTGTTGAGGATTCCACGATTGGCGACGCCGTGATCGCCATGGCTTCCGAGTACGGACTTGCCGTGGACAGCGGCGAGACGCCCTCACTGGAAGCCGTCGTGCAGTGGAACTGCACCGATTGGGATTTTCTGGTCCGGCAAGCGAGTAACTTGGGATTCGTCTGCTTCGTCCGGGGGAACCAACTTATGTTCCGGCCCCCGATCCCTCTGGCCGATTCGATAATTCAACTTAAATGGGGTAGCACGCTACAGACATTGGAAGCGAGCGAAAATACCTCGCATCGGTTCACTAACGTCACAGCATCCGCTTGGGACCCCGAAAGTCTGGAAGTATCTGAATCCCAACGCAGTCCGAGCGATACGTCTCTCGCGGATCCTTCTCGATCCCGTCTCGAGGATGCCGTGAGTGGTCAACCCATGCGGGAAGCTCGTGTCCCGGTTGCCGGTGCGCTTTCCGGCGAAGAACTCGACCGCCTGGCCATCGGAGAAATTGATCGGCAGATCCTGGGTTTATTTTCAGGACGAGGGTCAACGCTCGGTGTGCCTCAGTTACGAATCGACTCGGTAATCTCCCTGGAGGGAGTTGGCCGTCGGTTTGGCGGGTTACACTATGTCACCGCGGTTCGCCACGTGATGGGCGTCGGAGGATATAATACCGAATTTCAGTTCGGCTATCCGCCACGACTATCGTGCTCGCGCTTATCATGTGCCCGTCATGCGATGGACGCGCCGGTGGGAGCCGTGCCGGCCATCGTCGATGATCTGGACGATCCACGAGGTTGGGGGCGCATCAAAGTTCGCTTCCCCTGGCTCGACCCGGAATTGCCAGGCC
>JBJHCD010000857.1:0-3113 GCA_050485845.1 Pirellulaceae bacterium
GCTGGGGACGTCCAGGCCCGCCATGCGGCCGCTTTGGAGGGCCATGACGAACCAGCCGGTGACGGAAACATCGCTGTCGAATTTCGGTTCGTACCGCCAGCCCCCTTCCTTGGCCTGAGTTCTCACGCAGTACTCGAGTGCTCGTTCGGCCGGCTCGCGGAGGTTTTCATCTTTGGTCATCCCGTATAGTTCGCAGATGGCGATGGTGGCTTGGGCGTGGGAGTACAGGCGATGATGGCGAGGGCCTTGTTGGAAGAAGTTGCCATCTTTGTCTTGCATTTTCAGTAGGGCGGCAAAGCCTCGTTGTACCACGGCCCGATAGGCGCCGGATTGGTGCGTGTGGCCGGCACCTTGGAAGGCCAGCAGAGCCATGGCGGTGGCGGCGGTACGGTTTGGATCGATCGCTCCGTTGGAGTAGGGGCCGTCCAGGCGCCAGCTACCGTCACGATCTTGAATTCGTTTCAGCCATTCCAGGCCCATTTGGACGGCGGCTTCGGTCTGTCCGGTCCCTCCGAAGGCGGCCAGGAGGCGTTCCTTGGCTCCTTCTTCTCGTCCGGTGAGGGCAAAGCCGATGGAGGGTGCCACGACGTCGGGGGCCAGGGTCAGGCCGGCGGGGTCGAAGGTGATTTCGGGCGGTGCGGCCAGCAGGTCCTCGATGGCCAGTTGTTCGAAGGCCAGTTCGGCCTGGTCATTGAGATCGTCGAGTCCGGAGAGTTCGAAGGAGTCGAGTTGTTCACCGACATCTTCGGAGTAGCCGATTTCCAGATCGAGGATCGTCTGTCGGATGACGGGAAAAGTCATCAGGGCCAGGACCAGCAGCAGGGCCATGTGGAAGACGAGGCTGACCAGCCAGGCGGGGGCGGTCTTCAGCCAGTTCGACCATTGATTCCAGAGGGAGAGTTCCGGGGCGGTCTCTTCGGCCTGCTCAGCCGACGGATCGGCCGTCGGTGGGCCCGTGAGCTGACTCTTGGATTGGCCGGTGGATGGGCCGGTGAGCGAAACGGTCGGTTGGCTTGTGCGTGGAGGAGGTGGCTGAGCGGCCGCGGCGTGGCCGTTGGCTGGTGGGTGTTGCCGAGTGGCTTGCCGAGCGTTCTGCCGAATGTTGTTCAGAGCATGGTTGGGGGGCGTTGCCGGTTGAGGTTTCGCCGGCGGTTGGGGGACGGGCTTCGTGGCGGGGGCTGATCGGTTTTGGTTGGCAGCGAGTTGGGAGGCACGAGCGGGAGCGGGGGGGGGAGCGGGAACAGGGGGAGGCGGTGGCGTCACCGGAGGAGGGGCGGCCGCAGTGGGGGGTGGCATCGGAGGGATGCGTTCGTCATGAGCAGTAGAATGAGATGCCATCCAGTACGACCTTGGTGATTTCTCCCGAGTGTCTTGATCCTTCCCCTCAACCACAAACCACTAATCGCTAACCGCCTCTCTGGGGGCCCCGCAGCGGTTGCCCGGTTTAACTCAAGTCTACCAGTGTACCCCATGGGCGCCAAGAAATTCGGCGGCGTGGCGTGGCTTCTGGCGATAACGAGCGTGGTCGTCGCACTTCGGGTTGGGATAGCGCGACCCTGACGGTCAGGCTGAAAATGAGGCGTTGTTTATCGTTTCGTGGCCGGGATGTCAGGGCGATTCATGCGTAGGGTGGGAAGGATTTATCCCAGATTTTTTCCCGAGGGGCCTCGACGCGCCGCGTGGAGACGCTAGACTTGTAAGCAGTTCGAGCGACATGGCCAGTTGGTGCCGTCTTTCCCCGGGCAAATCAAACGGGAGAGGCATGAGCTGACAAAGGCGGGTCATGTTGGTCGAGCGATTTATGGAGCGGGGTGGAGCAGTCCGGTAGCTCGCGAGGCTCATAACCTCGAGGTCACAGGTTCGAATCCTGTCCCCGCCACTTCACCTAAACACTGCTGAAAACGCAATTTAGGTTACCTTCCGACGGTCGGGAGTGCGGTGCTTGAACGAGGAGCCAAGACGGTACATACCGTTTTGCTGCCTCGGATCGGGACCCGCACCGTGCCACTCTTAAGAGTGGGTGTACCGTAAGCAGCGGGCAAGCCGTCGTGACCCTCAATGCGAGGGGTCACTATCTTGGACCTCACGGGACCCAGACCAGCAAAATCGCCTACGATCGGCTGGTGATCGAATGGTTGTCTCGTGGCCGAACCTCCCCCCTGAATGACCACGACGAAGCTGGCCTTGCCATGGTCGAGCTGGCCGCCGCCTATCGGACCTTTGCACGGGAGTACTACCGCAAGAGGGGGAAGGTGAGAAGGAATGCCGTCCCTCGCGAGTGACTACCGCATGTCAGCCCGCGGCGCGAGCCAGGGCAGCCCCGCGGACCCACGTTCCATGGAATGCGATCCACGGAAACGGTTTCTCCTGGACCGTTGTTTGTCGGTGTGGGGAGTCGGGGAGGCCGGAGCTTTCGCTCCGGATCCCTCGCTAGCGAGTATTGAAGTTCCGCATTTGTGGAAATGACGGCTTCGCCACGGAGGCGACTAGGCCACTACCAGCCCCGCCCACGCGTCAAAATCCCCGCTCTCGGGGCCCGTCCCCGTCGAGCGGAATTCTGGGGAGATGTGGTTGTGAAGCGCAGAGACGCAGAGGGTCGATTCCCGATGGTTGCCGTATCGCCGTATTCCTCTGCGTCTCTGCGCCTCCGCGCCTCTGCGATTATTTTTCCCAGCACCAGAGTACGGCATGCCAATGATACCGCCGCAAAATCCAGAGACACTTTCTCTCACTCACCCGGGGCGTGACAACAGGTTGTTCGGCTCTCGATCCGTTTGCACGTTGGTGGCATGTCAACCGTTCGGCACAGTTTGTCATGGGCTGAGCGTTCTGGAAACGGTTGACCACCGGCGGGGGAACCGCGAATGAACACTGACGAATACTGGTCAGAAGGAATTGGACAGGCATGTTGCCAGGACCAGACCCCGGTGGGTCGGCGATGAGTGGGTCGGCGATGAGTGGGTGAAAGGGACTGCCTCGTCCGTGGCACACGGTCAATGCCGGCCCATTAGTGTCCTTCAGTGTTCATCAGTGGTCCCCTCCTGTCCTGAGCTGAGCTGTCGAGTTGCTCGGGAGTCTGGACCTGGCCGTCAATCAGGATATCAAAAGCCGCG
>JBJHCD010000858.1:0-3112 GCA_050485845.1 Pirellulaceae bacterium
CTCCAGTCGATTCGCTTCCGCCCACGACCTCTACTTCCACCAGCTCGGTTCCCTCGACAACAGTTGGCTCGATTTCTAGACCGTCGCGCGAACCAACTTTGTCGAACACGACCGCCGACCCAGCGGAAATCACAACTCCAGTGGTTTCCGCTGTTCTCTTGCGTCGCCCAGCGGCAGAGACGGACGCACCTCAGACGCTATACTAGAACCGCCGCACAAGCGAAGACAATCCCAGGATGGCGACCATGGCGAACGAGAAGAGGGCACTGATTACGGGAATCACGGGACAAGATGGGTCCTACCTGGCGGAATTGCTGCTGGAGAAAGGATACCGCGTCTGGGGAATGGTCCGCCGTAGCTCGTCACCCAACACCAGCCTTATCGACTCGGCTGACGCCGAACCTCGGTTGCAACTCTGCCATGGCGACCTCACCGACTCGGCCTCCATCGGCCACCTGCTGGCCATGGTCCGCCCCGACGAGGTCTATAACCTCGGCTCCCAATCCCAAGTGAACATCTCCTTCGAAATCCCCGAATACACCGCCAATGTCACCGGACTGGGAGCCGTCCGCCTGCTCGAAGCCCTGCGGGAACAGAACCTCCCCGCTCGCTACTTTCAAGCCGCGTCGTCCGAAATGTTCGGGCAAATGACCGATCAACCACAAGACGAAAACACCCCGTTCCATCCCCGTAGCCCCTATGCCGCAGCCAAGGTCTTCGCCTTCCATATGACTCGGAACTACCGCGAAGCCCACGGAATGTTCGCGGTCAATGGCCTGCTGTTCAATCACGAATCCCCTCGCCGCGATGAAGCCTTCGTCTCACGCAAAATCACTCGAGGTGTCGCCGATATCCTGAGAGGAAAACGCCAAACCCTCCACCTGGGCAACCTCGACTCGCGGCGAGATTGGGGATTCGCCGGCGACTACGTCGTAGCAATGTGGCAAATGCTCCAGGCTCCAGAGCCCGACGACTACGTGATCGCCACCGGCGTGGCTCATTCCGTTCGCGACTTCTGCCAATCGGCCTTCGACTACGCCGGCCTGCCACTTCGCTGGCAAGGTACCGGACTGGATGAAGTCGGCTACGACTCAAACGGAACCGCTCGAGTGCGCGTCGATCCGCGGTTCTTTCGACCTTCCGAAGTCGGATATGTCCGCGGAAATGCCGCCAAGGCCAAAACCCTTCTCGGCTGGCAACCCCGCGTCAGCTTCCAGCAACTCGTTCAGATGATGGTGGAAGCCGACCTGGCCGAGACGCGATAACTCGCCTCCAACCACCAACGTCGAAACCGTTCACGGAAACAACGGAACCTTGTCGTTCCGTTACCTCCCGTGAACGGTTGCGATTCGTCAGAGCACGCAAACGCTCAGCACGCAAACGCCCAGCGTCGCCGCTCGCTGCTACCAGACAATCTCAAGACCGAGCGTTCCACCATGATAGAAGATGTCATCCCGCTCGTAGTAGCTCAGGCCCGAGTCGAAGTTGACCGGCGTGTTGTCCTGGCCGTAAGGTGTCGCCACGCCCCACAGATACCAAGCTTCATAGCCGGCGTGGATGGAGACTCGATCGGTCAAGCGATAGATCGAAAAGAGCCCCGCTTCGATCAAAAAGGCAAACTGCTCGGAACTGTTGCTGTTGTCCAGCGTCACCCCGCCGTTGTCCGCCAGAAGCAGGCTGCCCGAATTGAAATTGATGCCGACGCCGCCGTTCACCTTGGCTCCGAAAGTCCAAGGCCCCAGAGGAGCCATCATGTCGATCCCCAGCTGAACCAGCCCGATGTCATTCTGGAAGTCACGCTGAAAAGTCCCAAAACCTCCCCCGGACTGTGAAAAGAGTTCGTACCCCTCTTCCACTCGGAGATATCGTGCCCCCAACTTCATCGAGAAGACGTCCCAACCCCACCAGCGACGACTTACTTCACCGCTGTGCAGTTCCGAAGTCCGCGTCTGACGGTGTGAGTCCGCGTTGTTGAACGCGGCGAAATCCCCATCCGTCAGTGCTCGGCCAGGTAGCAGGAACGTCTGCAAGTTCCCATCCGAGAACGAGGTGAACTCCTGCTTCCATCGAAACGGCCCGGCATAACTCGCTTCCCAGCCGTCCAGGCAGTCGTAAGTCCGACCAATCGTTATTCGTCCCGCCAAATCGTAATCATAGGAATCAAAACGCCCTCCGCTGGAGAGCGAAAAATTGCTGTTCCCCTCGCGCCGCAAGGCAAAGGCTTCGGCAATCGCGTAGGTTCGCGGAGGGCAACCGAGCCCAAAGTCGGCTCCGCCCGACATCAGACCCCAATCCCCCTGGGGTTCCATCCCCATCGGATCGGAGACCGACATCGACGCCCCCTCGCCCCCGATCAGCGGATTGGTAAAGATAACTTCGTCGTCCATGTCCCCCATGGGGAGATCATGCATGACAACACTTCCCCGGCGCGGCAAGATTTGCCCCTCGGCGGACGGCTCGAACAACAGCCCCATCCCGACAAACAGGAATAAGGATGCCATTGGGGCCAGTTTCCGCGGCAGGATGCCTACCAGCCGGCAAACTAACTGCAGGTGTGATACTCGTGAACTCACAACTCGCCCCCGCGATCTGAGGATTACTCGTGAATGGAATGCCGGCACCGAGCTGACGGTTTTGGCAAAGCTTGTCCTTTTTTTTCGGTAGGTCCGCCGTGCGTTCTGTACGGATTATTCCGGCAATAACGAGAATTCATGCACAACGCACCCCCTAAATACCCCACACTCCCTAGACCATGGAAAATTGGATGATGCGCGGCATCGCCGCTTGGCCCAATCAAGACAGAGCGACCTTGGAAGAGCTTCCGGAGCCACCTCCTCCCAGCGACCAGGAGGTCCTCTGCCGCACCCTGGAACTTGGAATTTGCGGCACGGACCGCGAGATTTTGGCGAGCCGCCGCCCCGCCCTGCCGCCCGATAGTGACTTTCTCGTTCTGGGGCATGAGTGCCTGGGGGTGATCGAGCAAGTCGGAGGGGAAGTGCGAGAGTTCCAACCGGGTGACCTGGTGGTCCCCGTCGTGCGACGCCCTCGCCCCGGACACCACCGAAGAACCGACTTCTTGGCCGAGGGAGAGTTTGTCGAGCGAGGGATCTAT
>JBJHCD010000859.1:0-3111 GCA_050485845.1 Pirellulaceae bacterium
GTCTCATTAGCGTCCCTGAGTGTTCATCAGTGGTGCCGTTGCCGAGTTCACTTCCCCGCTGGGCGTGCATGTTGTGCCAGGGCGGGCGCGTATGGCTCGTGGGGCGCGTTGGCTGTGGGGGGTACACGAAAGCTACCGAGGACCAATCCCCGATCCGGAGAAGTGGAATCCGTGCCCAGACACGTGGAATTTCCCAACAAGCTGGGCAAGAAAAATCTGTCGCGGCCTCTCGGTCCCCGAAGTCGGCTAGTCGACACCGCACATGGGAATGGGATCACAAGCGGATGAACGCGAGCCGAAATAGGCCGGCTGGATCGCTTCGCTCGGCAACATCCACTGCTGGCCACGTTATCCGAATCGCTCGGCCCTCGATCCTTTCGAAAGCTGGTGGTTTGTCGACCGTTCGGCCACATTTGTCATGGTAGCTTCCTGGAAGCGGTTGACCTTGATGGGGAACCGCGAATGAACACTGAGAAACGCTGATGGGAAAAATCGGCCGGCCGTGTTGCCAGGAGGAACTGCCAACTCGTTGCTGGTTGGTGGTTGGCAAGGCCCGCCGTGGTCGCGGCGTTCGGTTCATGCGGTCTTATTAGTGTCCCTGAGTGTTCATCAGCGGTGCCGTCGACAGGTTGGTTCCGAGATTGGCGCGCGCGTTGCCAAGGCGGAGGCTGTTGGATATCGGCGGCACTGTAGCACTCGAAAGGGGCGACTTCAATCGAGCAAGGCGACGCGAGCCACAACGGGCCGTCTGCCGATGGACGAGTGTGATGCCGATACTGAGCGTCCCGAGGCAAACCGGTGCGTGTTGCGGCCTCGGAACGGGGCACTCGGAAATGGAAGCGGGATCGCTCGGCCGCGAAGGATCTCTTGGATAAACCCGTGTAGCTGGCCAGTCGTGGCCCCGCCGGCATGAAGCCAGACGGAGGCCAAGGAAGTTGAGGGTTGAGCGTAGCTGGCCAGTCGTGGCCCCGCCGGCATAAAGCCAGACGGAGGCCAAGGAGACGGAGAGGCGATCCGCGACGAGAGACTTTGGATCTCAGCGGCAATCCGCTGCTGAACAGGAAAATTTAACGCGGATACGCGGAGTGCTGATTGCCGCCTTGTTTCTCTGCGTCTCTGCGATTGTTTTTCCGGGCCTCAGAGGACGGCATGCCAGCCATAGCATCGTGTACTGAAACGGGAATCCGCAGAGATTGGCGGCAAGTGGGCGACACAGGATTCGAACCTGTGACCTCGACCGTGTGAAGGTGCCGAATAACTGTCACTCGACCGCAGTTTTCCTCTGCGTTTCTCGATACTTTCGCATTCTACCCCCTGCAATTCCCGTTGCAATGCCAAGCGGACAATTGCCTAGAAAACGGACAATTTCAGAGGAGGGGGTGAGCGCCAAACGGACAATTTCCGACGTCGGCAGTTGACAGGATGCTGTCACTTCCCGCCGGCGGGTTGCGAGGAAGGGAAGTCTTCCAGATTGCCACGAGAACGCACTGAGCGGAAACACGGCTCGGGAGTCGTCCAGATGGCTTTGCGTGCGGGAGGCGACGCGTGGTGAGTCCGTTTTTTCGTAGCGGGTAGTCTCGATGGTCGCGAAATCGTTTTCGTGAGCATCCGATCGAATGCCTCGAACCGACACAAAAAAATGCCGTGTTTTGCCGACTCGACCGCACCACAAAACCAATCACTAGGATGGGGGGGGTATGAAAATTGTTCATACCCTCCGAAAGAAGTGTTAATAGTATTAATACCGCTCTCGGGGGCTATATACACTATATATACCCTTCTCAGCGGGAAGTCCCGTGCTAGGCGGTCTTCGATGTAGGCTCGGGAGTTACCGTACTTGGGCCGTCGTCCAGAGCAATCCATTATATTATCAGGATTTGCTGCCTCAGCCTTGGCGTACTGATTGGAACCGTTGCCTCCCCGCTTTCCTTTGGGTCGGTGGGTGACCAGCGAGGCGACTTCGGCGTGGATGGCGAAGGTGAGATTGTCACGGCGCCGTGACATTTCACGCGGCCTCATTGCGGCCGATCCTCCGAGCGACTCGGGAGGAAGTCCGACAAAGGTATCTCCTGCGTCTCGACTGGCGGCGGATCCTTACTCAGTCCCGCTCGGCAGCGAAAGTCCCGCTCGGTCCACGACGCCCTGATCTCATCGCACTTCGCCTTGATCTCGGCCTGGGAAGGCAGATACCGAGGCGGAGGAACGTATCGGGCTTTGCGTTTCCGCTTGGTCACTCGGCCAGCATTCCAGGTTGAGCGGGTCGGATCCTGTGGATGGCGGCCGCGATCTGCTGGGAGGCGGCTACCTGCTGCTGTAGGAGGCGGTTGCCTTCTTGGATGGGGCCGACGGGGTCGCGACGCGCCAGTTCGTGGATGCCTCGGGCAACGTCGGTCAGTTTCTGGTTGCCGGCCTCGATGGCTCGGACCTGGGTGTCGTCGGGACGTTCTCCAGCGGCCGCGGACTGGATGCGTGAAAAGAGGGCCTCCATTCCCTCGATGTTTCCCGTAATGGCGGTACCTTCCTGGTCCTGGTCCATGCCGAACCGGCCTCGGGATAGTGATGGTGCCCGCGCTCCGCCAAGGCCTTCCAGTGCCAGCTCTCCGAGGTCTTCGGCATCACGCCGAACGAGTCCGAACAGATCCCGCATGCCCTGTAGGTTGTCGTGGAACGCCGACGCGAGAATGTCACCGCTCTTTGCCGCTCGCTGTTGCCAGAAGATCTCCAGCTCGGTCAGCTCCCTTCCCGCGATCTGCGGTAGCTCTCGCAAGGTGCTTTCAAACCCTTCGGTCAGCGCGACGAACTTGAAACGCTGCGGATCACCATGGAGAAAGGCGACGATGTTTTCAATGAGGCGTCGCATGTTCTCGATGACGTTGGTGGCGATGGTCTGGACGACGTTTGCAATGTCCGTGAAGATGTCCCTCCAGTTGTCCGCGAACCACGTGAGCACCGTCGGGATGGTGGAAGTGAACATGTGTTTGGTATCCTCCCACCATCCGACCATGGTGGCTGCCATGCTGGAGAATGCGAACTCGAACGCCTGGTCCGTGTTTTGCCACGCTGCCTGCGCGGCGGCGGCAACTGTGGCGATGGTTTCCATGGCGGCGTAGT
>JBJHCD010000860.1:0-3100 GCA_050485845.1 Pirellulaceae bacterium
GTCGTGGCCCTGGAGGTGGGGCGGAGCTTCTGGGAGAAGGCCACAATCCTCCACACCGAATACCACCGGCCCGCTGGCAAGCCAACGCCGGACAGGTTCTCCCGCCACTATGCGGACACGGCGGCGCTCGCAACACATCCGGACGCGACCAAGGCCATTGACCAGCATCACCTTCGCAAACGGGTCGTGGACTGGAAGAGCCGGTTCTTTGGTAGTTCATGGGCAAACTACGATGAAGCGAAGCCTGGCACATTCCGCTTGGTCCCGCCAAGCGAGCGATTGCCCGCGCTGCGGCGTGATTACCAGGCGATGCTGGACATGTACCTCACCGAACCGGCCAGTTTCGACGAGATTCTCGCCATCCTAGGCGACCTGGAGAATCGCATCAACCACACTGGCGAATGATCGGCAATCCACTTTTGTTTGCCCGCAGCCCCTGCTTTCTCCGGGAAATTGAAGCGGTAACCGTCAATCTCCCGGAGAACCAATTGATGGCCCGACGGGTGTCCTCGCAACCGACGGAGGTTGAGCTGCAGATTCTTCGGATCCTGTGGGAGAACGGGCCGAGCATCGCGCGGAGCATCCACGACCGCCTGCAGGAAACGAAGCGGACGACCTATTCGACTACGGTCAAGATGCTGTCGGTGATGCTGGACAAGGGCCTGGTCGCGTGCAACGAGAAGGCGCGCCCGCAAGTTTATCGAGCTGCGATGACGCAGCAGCGGGCCCGAAGCCGGATGCTCAGCGAACTGATCGAGAAAGTCTACGACGGTTCGGTCAAGAGCCTGATGCTGCACGTTCTGTCATCGAAAAAGGCGACTGCCGAAGAACTCCAGGAAATCCGGGAGTGGATCGAACAAATGGAGGACGAATCATGAGTCACGAGCTGATCGCACCGCTTGTCGAGCGGCTGGGCTGGACGTTGATTCATTCGCTGTGGCAGTTTGCCGCCATTGCATCGCTGCTCTGCATCGTGCTTCGGCTCCTGAAGGAGCGCTCGGCCAAAGCCCGATACATCTCGGCTTGCATCGCGCTATTCGCGATGATTGTTGTGGCGGCGTCCACTTTCGGTGTGATCGATCCAGTCGCGGAATTGTCTCTGGCCACCATGGAAGGTCGGACGCCACTCGGCGAAACCGGGGGCGCCGGCGCGCGGAACGAACGAGACTCGCGGTTTCACAAGCTAGCGGAAACTCAAGTCCCCCTCAGTGGGGGCGAGAGTTTCGAGCACAAGGATGCGCCGGCGTCCGCAGGCGCGGAGGCTCACTCGGACGCCGATTCAGCGGTCGAATCTCTGTCGGGGCCTTTTGGCAGGCCGTTCGTGGGTCAGCTCGCCAGCACGTTCGCGGAACTCAACCGGGACGTTGTGGACCGCGTGGCGAGGTGGCAGAACACTCTCATCATCGGTTGGCTGGTCGGTGTGGTGTTGCTTTCAACGCGGCCCCTGGTTGGTTGGCGCAGTGCTCGCAACCTGCGGACGCATGGTCTCGAAGACGTTCCGACGGAAGTGAGCGAAATGGTAGCGCGGATCGCGCGCCGATTGGGCATTTCGCGCCCGGTCATCGCGATGCAATCGCCTCTGGTGGACGTGCCCACATTGATTGGTGCGTTGCGTCCGCTGATCCTGATGCCGGCCAGTGCTCTGACGGGATTGCCGCGCGAGCAACTGGAGGCGGTCATCGCTCACGAGCTGGCCCATGTGCGGCGTCATGATTACGCCATCAACAGCATTCAGGTTCTGCTGGAAACGCTGTTCTTCTATCACCCCGCTGTCTGGTGGGTGTCGCATCGAATTCGCATTGAGCGAGAGGACTGCTGCGATGACACAGCCGTGGCGCTCACGGGTGACCGGGCCGGCTACGCCAGGATGCTGGTCGCGCTGGACGAGCGTCGCGGTCCGAGGGCGGCAGCGCGTCCCGCCGTGTCGTCAGTGGGGGGGTCGCTCCGGGCGCGAGTGCGGCGGATTCTCGGGCTCTCGGCCCACAATCGAAGACCGGATTCCGCCGGAGTCCTGCTCGCGCTCGGCTCAGTGGCGGCCGCATTGCTCATCTCGGCCATGTGGTTGTCCGCGACGGCTGGAGCTCAGAGCGCAGCAGGCGACCATCCCGCCGGCGATCAGCCGGCGCAGCGAGTTTTGTTCCCTGACGGCGTCAAGCAGGTGGAAATGCCTTCCGACGAGCCTGGGGCCGATGTCTCGTTGGCGCTTGACAAGCCGGAGTATTTTCTCGGCGAAAACGTCGTGCTGCACTGGCGGATCCGAAACGCTGGCGATCAGCCGATCGAGTTCGATTTCGGCGGCGACGGACGGACGCCGGCGGACAGAGGATGGTACTCTTTCTGACGAGGTCAAATGACCGCGTAGACGAGTGGCAGTCGGCGATGCTGCATTTTGAGCACCGTTGGCCGATTGACTTCTCCGTGGTCTGGGTGGAGGGCCAAGACGCCTATGCCGTTCAGCAGCCGCGGAACCCAGGGCCGAACGCACTTGTGGCGCTCGACGGCGGGCTGGCGAAGCTGAAATCCGATGTGATCCATTTCTGCGATGTGCAAACGCGACTGCGCTCGGCCGGCAGGATCAAAGACCTGACGCGACGCGCTGCCGCACTTCGCGAGTTCGCAGTTTCGGAGTCATGGCATGCGCGCCGTGAGGCCTTCGCGGCACTCGCCGATTGCGGAACGGCGGCCGTGCCCGTCCTTCGCGGCATCATCAACGACGATCGCCTGACCAGACATCACGGCACAGCGATCACCAGCATGGGCGACGCTTCTGGAAAAGAGGCGACCCCTTTCTTGATCGAGCTGATCCAGGACGAAACGGCGTTCTGGAAAGAAACCGCGCCCCAGCTTCCGGTTGACTGGTGGAATGACGGGAGCAGGCTCGGTTGGGACGAGGTCGAGATGCTTCGCACTCGCTACGGTCGGCTGAAAGCGGCACTGCAAGTTTTCGAGACGCATCCCTACGTCGATGAAGCAGTGCCAGTTCAGCGACTTCGCGATCTCTGGCGTTCCTTCCCGCAGCTCGACGAATAACTCGGGGGTCGATGAGATTGCCGAGACGTGCGATCGTATTCTACAGTATACGCGACACGCAGTGCGGCTG
>JBJHCD010000861.1:0-3099 GCA_050485845.1 Pirellulaceae bacterium
GCCCAGTCTCCGCTGGCTCCCCGCCCTGCTCATTTCCCACCTCGAGCGAAGAACGTCATTTTTCTCTTCATGGCCGGCGGCCCCAGTCAACTCGACTTGTTCACCGACAAGCCGATGCTCAGAAAGCATCATGGAGAGATTCCCCCACAAAGCTATCTTGAGGGGAAGCGATTTGCGTTCCTCAAGGGAACGGAGACACTGCTGGCCAGTCCTCGTACTTTTTCTCGGTATGGCGAGTGCGGGCAGGAGTTGAGCGACCTGCTTCCCTATCACCGCAAGATTGTGGATGACGTCTGTTGGATTCATGGTTTGACGACCGATGTCTTCAACCATGGTCCGGCCAAGTTGTTCGTCAACACCGGTTCGCCGCAACCGGGGCGCCCCGCCATGGGGTCCTGGGTCACTTATGGCCTGGGAAGCGAATCCGACGATCTGCCCGGATTCGTGGTCTTGCAGGCGGGCCCCCGTGGCCCTCGGGCCGGAAGTTCGCTCTGGTCAAGCGGCTTTCTCCCCACCACCTACCAGGGAGTCCCGTTCCGAAATGGCCCCGAGCCGATCTTGAACCTCCATAGTCCTCCGGGAATGAGTCGTGATCGGGAGCGTCAATTCGTGGACGTCCTGGCGGATCTGAATCAGCACAAGTTGGAACAGGTCAACGATCCGGAAATTTCGACTCGGGTCGCGGCCTACGAGATGGCCTACCGCATGCAGACGAGTGCACCCGATCTGATGGACTTGTCGCAAGAGTCGCAGCAAACCCTTGATCTCTACGGAGCGACACCGGGAAAACCTTCCTATGCCAACAATTGCCTGCTGGCCAGACGTCTCGTCGAACGGGGCGTTCGATTCGTTCAGCTCTATCACACCAATTGGGACCATCATGGCGGTCCGACGGAGAATCTCGAGCAGCATCTTCCGGACGTCTGCCAACAGATTGATCAGGCATCGGCCGCGTTGGTGCTGGATCTGAAGCAGCGAGGCCTGCTGGATGAGACGATTGTGATCTGGGGAGGAGAGTTCGGACGCACGCCGATGGGAGAGGTGCGCGAGACGACGGGCCGAGATCATCACATCGACGCCTACTCGATGTGGGTTGCCGGCGGTGGATTCCGACCAGGCCTGATTTACGGCGAGACCGATGAGTTGGGCCTGACCCCAACCTCCGGGAAAATGCATGTCCATGATCTACAGGCCACGCTGCTGCATCAACTCGGCTTGAACCACGAACGCCTCACCTTCCGTTTTCAGGGACGAGACTTTCGCCTCACCGACGTCCACGGAAAGGTGATGCGAGAACTGATTGCCTAAATATTCCAAAGGGGCTTAGCTGCCGCAATGACCAACAATCGCTCGACCCGAGGTGCCTTTTATCTGCTGGCGATCCTGCTGACGTTTCTGTTGACGATCGTGCCGACTTCCCTCGTAGCCTGGGGGGACGAGCGTCCGAATATCTTGTTCGCCTTTGCGGATGATTGGGGGCGACAGGCGGGGATTTATGCGGAGATTGATGGAACAATTGATGGAACAGGGGGAATCAACGAGGTCGTTCGCACTCCGAATGTCGACCGGATTGCTCGGGAAGGTGTCGTTTTTCGCCACGCCTTCGTAAACGCTCCCTCCTGCACCCCCTGCCGCAGTTCGCTGCTGTCTGGACAATACTTTTGGCGGACCGGACGGGGGGCGATTTTGCAAGGAGCCGTCTGGGACCCCACCATTCCTTCCTATCCGCTGCTGCTCCGGGACGCCGGATACCACATCGGCAAGACGTACAAGGTCTGGTCACCTGGTACTCCGCCCGACGCTCCCCATGACGGGCGAGACCATTCCTATCAGTCTGCAGGCGGGCGAATCAACCAGTTTTCCCAGCATGCCACGCGGATGGTCGGGGCGGGATCGAAGTTCGAGGATGCGAAGGCCGAGTTGTTGGAAGAGGTGCGGATGAATTTCCGAGCTTTCCTGGAGGATCGTCCGGAAGGCGCGCCGTTCTGCTACTGGTATGGCCCGACGAACGTTCACCGGAAATGGGTCAAGGGATCGGGCAAGAAACTGTGGGGAATCGATCCCGATGAACTGAAGGGGAAGCTCCCTCCTTTCCTACCCGACGTGCCGGAGATTCGTGAAGACTTGGCCGATTACTTCGGTGAAATCGCGGCCTTCGACGCTTCGCTAAAAGTACTGGAGGAAGAACTCGAACGAATCGGAGAACGATCCAACACCCTCATCGTGATCAGCGGAGATCACGGCCCTCCAGGGTTCCCCAAAGGAAAATGCAATCTCTATGATTTTGGGACCGCCGTGCCGCTGGTAATATCAGGCCCTGGGGTATCGGGAAGTGGTCGAGTGATCGATGACTTCGTCAACATGACCGACCTCGCTCCCACGTTTCTGGAGGTCGGGGGCGTTGAGATTCCCGAGGTGATCACGGGGAGAAGCCTCGTCCCGCTGCTGGAGTCGGACCAAGAGGGACAAATTGACCCCGATCGCGACTACGTCGTAACCGGCAGGGAACGGCATGTCGAGATGGCTCGAGCCGGCCATCTCCCCTACCCACAGCGGGCTCTGCGAACCGACGACTACCTGTACATCGTCAACTTTCGTCCCGAGCGTTATCCCCTGGGCGATCCGTATAACCTTGACGGCGACAATCCACCCACGACCGAGGAACTGACCGAATCGACGTTCGTTACTCTTCCGGACGAGGACGCCGGACCGACCAAGGCTTGGCTGGTCCAGCAGCGAGACAATCCCCGCTGGCGTTCCTATTACTACTTGGCCTATGAGAAACGGCCAGGGGAGGAACTGTACGACTTGCGCCGTGATCCACACCAGGTCAGCAACGTGGCGGGGCAACAAGAGTATGAAGAGGTTCGCCAGGCGATGCGCGATCGTCTCATGAAAATCCTCGAGCAGACAGGGGACCCGCGAGTGGAGAATGAGGGGGAGTACTTTGAAACTCCCCCCCTCGCCGGCCCGCTTCCGGACGATGTTCCTCATCCGAATCGCTCGCGGTGAACCGGCCGGGGTTAATCGCGCCCGATCGTCCACTCTCCCCATTGTCCTTGGTTTTCGTCCACGGCCAGCCGCAATCCCGTGATGCGC
>JBJHCD010000862.1:0-3099 GCA_050485845.1 Pirellulaceae bacterium
ACCCAGGCAGGGGAAAACCGTGGCGTCGACTTCATACGTGAAGCTACGGTACTTCGCTTCCGCGTGAGCCCCCATCAGTTCTTCGCGCCAGGCGACAAGACGGTATCCCGTGGCCGGTTCGATTCGGCGGGGGGAGGGGAGGCCCGACAGGTCGAGTTCCATCCGATAGCGTTTGAAGTAGGTCATGCCCATGGATGCATTACCCGAGTTCGAGGGCCCCGGAAAACGCCATGCAGCGGCATTCGCTGCCGATTCGCTGCTGCCACAGGAAAGGGCCCCTCGCGTGGTATGGTACCGGCCAGAATTTGACTGGTCAAACTGTCAGGCCCGGATTGACTTTTTTTGCCCAAGACAACAAAATATTTTGATGGCGCTAAAACCGTGTCGTGGGGCATCGTGTCCCGCCTCCGACTCACCTTCCCGTTGCTCCAACCCCCTTCGGTCACTCGCCCTTTTTATCCGTTGAGTTTTTTCGGTCGAATTTTCTCGATCGTTTTTTTCGGTCGAACGATGTCGGCCGAGTCGCGCTGGCGGCGATTTCCGCAGCTCATTGCGGCTCACCCGCGAGCCGATGCATTGTTCCCAACTTCCGCCCCATCCCAGGAGGCTTTTCGACCGGTGACATCCGCGTGGCATCGACTCATCCTGCTGCCAGTTCTGCTTCTGCTGCCGTTTGGGCACCTCGGTTGCGCTCAACCAGGGCCTGATGGGAAACCACCTGCCTTGGGAGATGCAGCTCGCCCCTTACGCGTCGTGGCCACCACGGGGATGATTGCCGACATAGCTCGAGAGGTGCTTGGTCCCCATGGAGAAGTGATCGCATTGATGGGGGAGGGCGTGGATCCACATCTCTTCAAACCGACGGTCAATGATGTCAAGCAGTTGGCTCGAGCCGACGTCATCTTCTATAACGGCCTGGCCCTGGAAGGACGACTCGAGACCACTCTCCGCCAGCTCACGCGCCGAGGGCGCCACGCCGTGGCGGTGACAGACGTCTTGTCCGACTCCCGGCAGATCCTGTCGGCGGGTCATTCAGGACACCCCGACCCTCATGTCTGGATGGATGTCGATCTGTGGCGGCAGTGCACGCATTACATCGCCGAAGTGCTCGGGCAGCTCGATCCCAATCATCAGGAGGAGTATCTCGCCCGGAGCCTGGCCTACGAAAATCGCCTGGAACAACTCGACCAATACATCCGCGTGGTGATTCAATCCATCCCGGAACGGCAGCGGATCCTGGTGACGGCGCACGACGCCTTTCACTATTTCTCCCGGGCCTACGACATTCCGGTACTCGCCGCGCAGGGAATCAACACGGAATCGGAACCGGGGATTCACGATATCAACGAGCTGGTCGAGTTTCTGGTCCAGCGACAAGTCCCGGCGATCTTTGTGGAATCGAGTGTCTCATCGAGTCATCTCCGAGCGATCCAGGAGGGAGTTGCCAGCCGCGGGGGAAACGTCATCGTGGGAGGCGAATTGTTCTCCGACGCCCTCGGACCGGCCGGTACCTACGAAGGGAGCTATGTGGGGATGATGGACCACAATGCCACCGTCATTGCCACGGCGCTGGGTGGAAACGTGCCGGCGGGCGGATGGCGCGGCCTCCTTCCTCTCCCCGCGAATACTACCCCCCTGGCTCGGCAAACCGTTCCATGAATTTTCCTTCCAGCTCGACGCTCCCTCCAGAATCCTCTCCCGAATCCCCTCTGGTCATCCGCGACTTGACGGTCGCCTATCATCAGAAGCCCGTCATTTGGGACATCGACTATCAGGCTCCTCCGGGCCAATTGATTGCAATCGTGGGACCGAACGGGGCCGGGAAGAGCACCTTGCTTACCGCCTGCCTGGGACTGGTTCCCTGGATTTCGGGGGAAGTGCAATTCTTCGGAGGACCGCTGGGCCGGCAGCGACACCGCGTCGGCTATGTTCCTCAACGAGAAAGCGTCGACTGGGACTTTCCCGTGAATGCCCTCGATGTCGTGGCGATGGGGCTGTATCGGAAGATCGGCTGGTGCCGCCCGGTCACTCGACGCTATCGACAACTGGCGATGGAGTCATTGGACCGCGTCGGAATGGCCGATTTTGCGAAGCGTCAAATTCGGCAGCTCTCCGGAGGCCAACAGCAACGAGTCTTCCTGGCGCGAGCCCTGGTCCAGCAGGCCGATTTGTATTTGATGGACGAGCCGTTCGCCGGCGTGGATGCCTCGACCGAGCGAGCGGTGCTGGGGCTCCTTCGCCAATTGCGAGCCGACGGGAAAACGGTCCTAGTGGTTCATCACGACTTGCAGTCGGTCGAGGAGTATTTCGACGAGGTCGTTCTTCTGAACATGCGACTGATTGCCACGGGGAAAACGAGCGAAGTCTTGACCAATGACAATCTCCGCAAGACTTACGGCGGTCGTCTGGCCTTGCTGGACCGAGTCGGAGAGCAAATGAAACTTCGGAATGGTTAAACCATGGCTTCTCTCACTTCTTCCCAACCCTCCCGCATGGAGAGTCCGATCGACAGCGATCAGGCATCCCGCGAGCATCGGCCGTGGTTTCGTCGCGTCCCCCGGGGAACCCTTCTACCCATCGGCATCACCATACCGGTCGTGATCTACGTGCTTCTGTTTCTCACCCAGGACTACAACACACGGATGGTCCTGTGGGGAACCGGGCTCTTGGGAGGGGCCGCCGGCGCGGTGAGCCTCTTCATGCTGCTCCGCAAGCGAGCGCTCCTGGGAGATGTCGTCAGTCATGCATCGCTGCCCGGTATTGCCCTGGCCTACTTGGTCATGGAGATGGCTTGGCCCGGGGAGGGAAAGTCGCTCCTCGGCCTCCTGACGGGTGGGACGTTGGGAGGGATCGTGGGAGTCTTGAGCACCACCGCCATTCGGCGCTGGACTCGCATTCATGACGACGCGGCACTGGCGATCGTGCTGAGCGTCTTCTTTGGATTCGGGATCTCCCTCCTGACAGTGATCCAGCGACTTCCGGGAGGGAATGCCGCCGGACTCTCCAGTTTCATCTATGGAAAAGCGGCCGCCATGACTGCCGGAGACGTGCAAGCAATTGCCCTGGTCGCCGCGATCGTGGGCGGAGCATGTCTCATCC
>JBJHCD010000863.1:0-2344 GCA_050485845.1 Pirellulaceae bacterium
CTGAAGAATGGTGGGCTGCACGCCGGTAACATTGCGGCCTGTCAGGACTTGATCGCGGCCATCGAAGACGATCGATTGCCGGAATGCCACATGTATGAAGCCCGAATGACCGTGGAAATGATCGCGGGGGTCTTCGCCTCGCAGCGGTCTGGCAGTCGAGTATCCATTCCGCTGGCCCAGCGGGAAAATCCGCTGCAGGCAGGCTGAACGTTTACGGGCGGAATACTAGTTGGCTGAATGTGATCGGATGGAGCGGGGCGAGGAACGGCATGCTAGAATGGGCGCTCCTCACGTTTCCCTTCCGATTCGCCAGTCATGCCGGTTTTCCGTCATGCCGAAATGCGGTCATCCGCGCCGATGGTTGTGACAGCGAATGGCTGGAAATCTTCATCGTTGATTCTTGGTTCCAAACAAGCGAGTGTCAAAAACATGACTCAGACCACCAACATAGCTCGACGGCGTTTCCTTCAGTCCTCAGCGCTCTTGATGGCGGCGAGCCCCTGGGCGACCGGGAGAGCCGACGAGGTACCCGAGAGCGTGCTGGAAAGTCGCCTCTACAAAACCTTGAAGATCGGGATGGTCCGAGTTCAGGGATCGCTGACGGACAAGTTCCGAGTTGCCAAGGAAGCGGGATTCGATGGGATTGAGTTGGATGCGCCGGGAATCGACGTGGCGGAAACTCGACAAGCCATCCTCGATTCGGGACTCCCGGTGGATGGAACCGTCTGCGCCAGCCATTGGCAGGTGCGGCATACGAGTCCCGACGCCGACACGCGTGCCCAGGCTCTGGAGCATCTGAAGGGTGCCATTCGCCAGACGCATGCCGTGGGAGGCAATACGGTCTTGCTGGTCGCGGGACATGGCAACGATGGACCCGAAGAGGAAATTTGGCCGCGGGCAGTTGAAAACATCGCCAAGGCGCTCCCCACGGCGGCCTGGTACGGCGTCCATATCGCCATCGAAAACGTCTGGAACCATTTTCTCTATAACCATGAGGGTGGCTCCGATCAGACGGCGGATAAATTCGTCCGCTTCGTGGATGATTTCAATTCACCCTGGGTCGGCATGCAGTTCGACATCGGCAACCACTGGAAGTATGGCTCGATGGGAGACTGGATTCGACAACTGGGACGGCGCGTCGTCAAGCTGGATATCAAGGGCTTTTCTCGAGAAGAGGATAAGTTCACGGATATCGGGGAAGGAGATCTGGACTGGGCCGATGTCCGCAAGGCGCTGGCCGAGATCGACTATGCCGGTTGGGTTGCCGCTGAAGTGGGCGGAGGGGGTTTGGAGCGACTGAGCGGGATCGCCGCGAGCATCGACAAGGTCCTGGAAATACAACGGACCTGACCGAACTTATCGAACTGTTCGAAGTAAGGGAACTGACCGACTTCGCCGACCTGTTTGACCTGTGAGCCTCCTGTTGGACTCTTCGACCTGGCAGGGCCACTCGGTCAATGCACATCGTGGCCCGTGAGGAACTGTTCCACTTCGTCCGCGTGTCCGGCCACGGAGTAGATGCTCTTGCGCACCTCTTCGGGATCGCAAGTGTTTCGTGGGTGGCAGTTCACCATCACGAAATAGGGGGCGTTCCCCATCTGTTCGATCGCCACGGCGCCGAATGAGATGGAGGCGTTCAGTTCCAAGGCCCGACGATAGTAGGACTCGGAGACGGGGGCGCAGATGCTAAAGACGCGGACCACCTGCTCGCCGGTCGCCCCGTGTCGGCAAAGTTCGATGTAGACTCGCTGGGCTCGACCCGACCCCAACGGGACATCGACCGTGAACTGGTCGCCATCCCCCGTGCAGTCCACCGCCGTGCCCGCCAGGGCTTCCCGCAGCAGGAGACGCAACTCCCGAAGGCTTCCCAGGACGCTCCGCAGTTCGGCGTGCAGTTCATTCGCGTCCCGGTACCGGTCTTGTGGATTCTTGGCGAGGCACCGCTGAATGACTTGGTGGACTTCCTCCGATGCCTGGGGGGCCCATTGCCTCACATCCGGGACGGGTTGGTGTTGATGAAGTTCGGCTAACTTGCCGACCGAGCTACTGACGAAGGGAAGGTGCCGAGTGCACAGGGCGAAGTACGTCACCCCCATCGCGTAGATGTCGCTCCGTTCATCCGCCGCCTGTCCGCGAAACAATTCCGGGGCCATGTAGTAGGGAGTCCCCGTGAGACTGCTGGGATCGTTCTGAGGCGACCCGCTGACGACCCGTTTGGCCAGCCCGAAGTCGGCCAGTTTGGCAAGTTGTTGGCGATTGACCAAGACATTCGCCGGTTTGATATCACGATGAATCAGGCCGAGCGAATGAGCCGCCGCCAAGGCGGAGCTGATCTGGACCAGGA
>JBJHCD010000863.1:2354-3095 GCA_050485845.1 Pirellulaceae bacterium
CGCCTGAGTGACGTCGAGCGGACTCGACTGATCGGCCAGATGAGCCAGCGAGGCCCCTTCGACAAACTCCATTTCGATGAAGTGGAAACCACGGTCCTCGCCGATCGTGTGAATCGTGACCACATGGGGATGGACCAGTGCCGCGGCATGCCGCGCCTCGGCCAGAAACGCCGCCACGGAATCACTCGGTCGGTCGGCCCAGCGGGGACTCAGGACCTTGATCGCGCAGGGGCGTTCGAGCGTCAAATGTCGGGCCCGATAGACACTGGCCATGCCACCCTGGCCGCAAAACGCCTCGATCTGATAAGTTCCCAATCTGGTGCCGACCAGCTGCTCGGTTATCGCGTCCAGCGGCGTCGCTTCACGCCAGGAGTCACGGTCCATCAAATCGACCGTCGGAGCGTCCGTCCAGGCCTGAAGAGTATTGCCGCACTGCGGACAACGCCGCGAATCCGCGTCGAGTGAGAACTTTTCATTGCATCCGGGGCAGAAGCGAGCGGACTTCGGCATCAAATCACCTGTGAGACGAGCATGAGGGCCAGCGATACCCTTTTATGTTACCTCGCTATAATCTGAAATACGCCCCGCCTGCAACCTGGATAATGAACACCCCATGGATGATCACTTTCACCCGGTCACTCGACAATGGTTCCACGAGACATTTCAGCGGCCCACGCGAGCCCAGCAGGCGGCGTGGCCCTCCATCGCGGGCGGAAAGAACACGCTCCTCCTCGCCCCGAC
>JBJHCD010000864.1:0-3091 GCA_050485845.1 Pirellulaceae bacterium
GGTCCACAATCTTCGGCGAGTCGACGTGGACATCCCCCTGGACAAGTTGGTGGTAGTCTGCGGGGTGAGCGGAAGCGGAAAGACCAGTCTCGCGCTGGATACGCTGTATGCCGAGGGACAGCGTCGTTACATCGAAAGTTTCTCGGCCTACATGCGACAGTTTCTCGAACGATTGGAGAAACCGGCGGCCGATCGAATTGAGAACATTCCTCCGGCCGTGGCCGTCACGCATAAGAACTCGTCCCGCTCCAGCCGTTCCACGGTGGGAACCGCGACGGAAACGACCGACTACCTGCGGCTGTTGTTTGCCAAGCTGGGGGAGATCCAATGCCCGAAATGCGGCATTCCCGTCCGCAAGGAATCCCCGCAAAGCACCAGCGAGCGATTGCGGCGCCTTCCCGACGCCGCTCGTTACTTGGTGACCGCCTATCAAGGGCGAGTTCACAACGGGGAAACTCGACAACGCCTGCTCGAGCTGCGCGAAGCCGGGTACGCTCGGGCCATCCTCGGAGGGACGACGATTTCCCTCGCCGAGATTCCCACTGAGATTCCGAGTGTGCCTCCCACCGAAGACTCGGTGCGAGGCAATTCCGATTCTTCGAGCGAACCCCCTGCCGATCGGCAATCTTCCCCAGGCCCTGCCCCATCCCTGAAGCGAGACGCAAAACAAACTCCAGAACAAGCCGCAAGACAATCTGCGGAGCAAGCCCCAAGACAATCTGCGGAGCAACCCCCGAATCCAGCCATGAACGGGGGAGTTCCCCTTTACGCGGTAATCGACCGGTTGACCGGACGAGACTCCTCCACGGGTCGCCTGCGGGACTCTCTGGAGACGGCGTTCCAGTCGGGGCGGGGAAGTTGTTCGATCTTTGTCCTGGATGACTCGACCGCCCTGGGCCCTGATCGGGATCAGTGGACACGTCACGGTGCCGCTCGGCAACTGGATGGCCGGTCCTGGTGGGAGCTGGGATTCAGCGGCCAGTGTCGTTGTTCGCGATGTGGCATGAACTTCGCCGATCCGGAGCCTCGGCTGTTCAGCTTCAACAGTCCGCTGGGGGCTTGTCCGGAGTGTGAAGGTTTCGGCAACATCATGGACATCGACATGGATCTGGTGGTCCCCGATCCTGGCAAGTCGCTGCGGGAGGGAGCGGTCGCCCCCTGGAACACTCCGGCCTACGCGCATGAGCTGCAGGAGCTTCTGGCGTTGGCGGAAGACTACGATCTTCCCGTCGATGTTCCGTTTCGGAGTTTGACGGAGGACCAGTTGAGTTTGATCCGGGAAGGGGTTCCGGAACGGGATTTCGGTGGATTGCGAGGCTTTTTCGCTTGGCTGGAGCGTCGCAAGTACAAGATGCATCTCCGGGTATTCTTGAGTCGCTGGCGCAGTTACCTGGAATGCCCCTCCTGCCAGGGAAGTCGGCTGCGTCCCGAGTCGTTGGCGGTCCGAGTCGGGGGGAAGAACATCGCCGAGATCATGCGGATGCGGATCGATGAGGCGTTCGACTTCTTTCAGTCGCTGGAACTGTCGGCGGGTCAGAGGGAGATCGGCCGGATCATGCTCGACCAGATCCTGGCACGACTCGGCTACCTGCGATCGGTTGGTGTCGAGTACTTGACACTTGACCGGACGCTCCGGACGCTCAGCGGCGGAGAGGCTCAGCGCGTCGCCTTGACTTCCGCGTTGGGTTCGAGCCTAGTCAACATGCTGTATGTGTTGGACGAGCCTTCGGTCGGATTGCACCCCAAGGATGTCGATCGTCTGCTGGTGGCGATCGAGAGTTTGCGGGATCGCGGGAACACCGTGGTGGTGATTGAGCATGAAGAGGCGGTCTTGCGAGCGGCGGACCACTTGATCGAGATCGGACCGGGAGCGGGGCATCGGGGGGGGCAGGTCGTCTTTACCGGAACCTTGGACGAGATGCTCCAGACCCCCGACAGCCTCACCGGCTCTTTCCTCAGCGGTCGGCGGGGGGTGGCTACGCCAGCCAGTCGTCGTCCCCCCAAGCAAGGGTGGATACGCCTGACAGGGGCTCGAGGTAACAACCTGAAGAATGTCACGGCCGAATTTCCGCTGGGGGTCCTGTGTCTGGTGACGGGAGTCAGCGGGGCGGGGAAGAGCACGTTGGTCCAGGATACGCTGTACGGCGCCCTCTGCCGCCGCAAGCGAAAGGATGCCCCCAAGCCCCATCCCTACGAAGACGTGTTCGGGGATGGACAAATCGATGATGTGATTCTGGTCGACCAGAGCCCCATCGGGCGTTCGCCTCGCTCCAATCCGGTCACTTATGTCAAGGCTTTCGATCCAATCCGTTCCGTGTTCGCTGATACCGTTGATGCGCGAACGCACAACTACACGGCGGGGCACTTCAGCTTCAACTGCGATGACGGGCGGTGTGGCGAATGCCAAGGGGATGGCCATATTGAAATCGACATGCAGTTTCTGGCGGATGTCTATCGGAAATGTAGTCGCTGCCAAGGAACTCGATATCGCAAGGAAGTCCTCGCGGTGACATACCGAGGCCACAATATCGCCGAGGTGTTGAACATGACCGTGCGGGAGGCATTCGCCTTTTTTCGCGGTCAACCGAAAGTGCTCGGCAAACTCAAACCCCTGCTCGACGTGGGACTGGAATACCTTCGATTGGGCCAACCGGCCAACACGCTTTCCGGCGGGGAAGCACAACGGCTGAAGTTGGCCAGTTACCTCTCGACTGCCAAGCGGCGGCGCACGCTGTTTCTGCTGGACGAACCGACAACCGGTCTGCACTTTGCCGACGTGGTGCAACTGATGGATTGCTTCGAGGCCCTGTTGGCCGTTGGACATTCTTTGATCGTGGTCGAACATAATCTGCAACTGATGCGGGCGGCCGACTACATCGTGGATGTCGGACCAGGGGCGGGAGCCGAAGGGGGAGAGATCGTCGCCCGGGGGAGTCCCGAAGAAATCGCTCAGTCGCCTCGTTCCGCCACGGGCCAATGCCTGGCCGAAGCGTTGGCGGCGCCGGTCGAGCCTTAATTCCGGTTTTCCGATTTCGCATTTCTTGTTGGAGATTGTGGGTGAATCTGGTGGAGTTGTCGTTGAGGGGAATGA
>JBJHCD010000865.1:0-3085 GCA_050485845.1 Pirellulaceae bacterium
GAGCGTGATCCCGTAATCGGCCCCCAATGCACCAGCGGCTCGGAGCGGTTCCAGAATCTGTGTTTCAATCCGCTGAATCGCTTCCTCCATCGGAACCTGAGGGGGAGGTGCGACTTGAATCGTAATCGCCCGCTGTCGCTCTCGATGACTGACCTGTTCCGGGCCGCTGCTATGCACAATCTGGGCGACGGCGCCGATGGGGATGACCGACCCGAGCGTGGTGGCCAGCGGCAGTCCCTCAATGTCCTGGGTGTGGGTGAGATAATCCTGATTGCCCACCAGAGTCAGGTCGATTTGGAAGCCGCGATCCATGTAGTCCCCGGCGTAGGCACCGTCGACCAGAGCGTTCACGGTGTAGCCGAGGTCTCCAGCCGTCAGCCCTAACTCGGCCGCTTGTTCCATCTTGGGGATCACATGGATTTCCGGGCTGGAGAGATCGAGACTCGGAACGGCCCGAGCCTGTGCCTGCCTTAATCGCTCGACCCAGGCCCCCTCCTCCCAAACTCGTTCCCGGTGTCCCGCCACATCCCGAATCTGCTCGAGAATCTGGTCGCCGATTTCGACGAGTTTTTCCAATTGGGGCCCCGTGATCTCGACATCGATCGAACGACCGGCCGAGAGTCCTCGCTCGAAGAGACTCGACTTGTTCACCAGCATCGTGGTGCCCGGCAGTTCGTCCCGGATCGTGTCGAACAGCTCAAGAAGCTCGTCGACTCGGTTGGGATCCATGGCTCGCATCCCCATGAAGATATTGCGTCCACGAGCGATGAAAAAGAAATCCTCGACGGGGGGATACTCCAGTTCGTGATACTCGGGACTCTCCGGGTCGGCATCCCAATAGGGGCGGAATTTCTCTTCCACCAATTCGCCCATGCGCGTCAACTGATCGAGGTTGTATCCGGGAGGCGGGGAGAGTGAACAGAAGACCAAGTTGCGATTTCCCGTGGGAAGGTACTCGACCTTGGGCCAGAGCAGGTAGCTTCCTCCCAGCGAGATCCCGACCAGGGTGGCCACAACCAGTAGCTTCCGACCCACGCTTTCCAAGGCCCAGGCATTGACGGCCACCCAGAAGCCGACGAACCGCGCTCCGAGTCGTGCTGTAAGTCCAGGCTTGACGCCAGGTCGACGATTCGACTCGGGTCCAGGCTTTGATCCAGGCCCCGGCGAGGGCCGGGCATGGCCACCTCGGAGCAGTCGGCTGGAGGCCGTGGGAATGACGGTGATGCTGACGATCAAGGAGAACGAGACGGCGGCACTGATCGCCAGGGCGATATCGCGGAACAACTGACCGGCCTGCTCCTCCACGAACAACACGGGAATAAAGACCGCCAGGGTGGTAAGTGTCGAGGCCATGACAGCTCCCCACACTTCCTTGACTCCATGGACGGCTGCCTGCAACGGGTCATCGCCTCGCTGAAAATGCCGGTAAATGTTTTCCAGCACCACCACGGCGTTATCGACCAACATGCCGACGGCAAACGCCAATCCCGCAAGGCTGATCACATTCAGCGACCGGCCCGCCTGCTGCATAAAAAGGAAAGTCCCAATAATACTGATCGGTATGGCGAGGCCGACGACGAGGGCGCCGCGAGCAAACCAGAATCCACTGACCAGGATCAGGACCAAAGTCAACGCGAAAAACCAGGGAGAGATCAGCAGGGCGGCGATGGCACTCCCTGCCAACAGCGGCGTGGCGGCATTGGCCAACCAGCCGGGGTGCAGAAAGAGCATCAGGACCGCAATGGTCAGCGCGCTCCCCAGAATGATGTTTTCGTTGACCAGTCGAACCGCCGACAGAATGTAATCGGTCTCGTCGTAAACCTGATGCAATACCAGGCCCTGGTCGTGGAGGAGACTGCGATTCAACTCATCCTGGGCCTGCCGCAGTCCCTCCATCACTTCCAGCACATTGGCTCCCGTCTCGCGGACAATACTGACCCCGATGCAATTCCCTCCGTATCGTCGCAGGAAGCGATCGGGATTCTTCATTACCATCCGGACTTGAGCGACATCGCGAACATAGATCGCCTCGCCATGCTCGACGCGAACGGCCAGCGATTCGACCTGCTGGGGAGAGCGGAACTGACCGAGTGTTCGAACCACGTACCGGCGTTTGTCTTCCCAAACATCGCCGGCCGAGGTGTCTTGATTATGGCGCTGGAGGGCATCGCGAAGATCGGTGATCGTCAGCCCGCGGGCGGCCAGCTTCTGGGGATCGATCACCACCTGCAGCTCGGCAACTCGACCTCCGAAAACCGTCGCGTCTCCCACCCCTTTGACCCGTTCGAATCTCGCCTCGATGAAGTTTTCGGCGAATCGCCGTAGCGTTGTGACGTCGACTTGCGGTGGCAACAGCTCTTCCGCGATCTCGGGGAATTGTTCCGAGGCCTCGCGGAGCCGCATTTCCGCCAGTCCGGGGGCGTGGGCCCGCATCGCTCGCCGGACGAGCTGCTCGGTCGCGGGGTACTTTTCCATGAACTGCTCAAGGACGTCATCCGCGGGAATCCTCGAACTGAGGATGAAGAAGGCAATGGAGCGATCCGAGCTGCTGGACGTCGAGATGATCGGTTGGTCGGCGTCGATCGGATACTCGCGGACCTGCTGCAATCGGTTGCTGACCTTCAGCAACGCCTCGCGCATGTCCGTTCCGACAGCGAACTCGAGTGTGATGGTTCCCATCGAGTCCATGCAGTCGGCGCTCATCTTGACCACGCCTTCGACGCTCTTCAGTTGATCTTCCTGGGGGAGGATGATCTCCTGTTCGATTTCCATCGGGCTGGCGCCGACCCAGCGAGTCTGGACGCTCACGACTGGCGTCTGGACTTCGGGCGTCAATTGCATCGGCATCCGCACGAGAGCGACAATTCCGAAGAGCACGACGATCAATACGCCCACGGCGACTTTGACCGGGTTCCGAACAATAGCTTCGATGAGATGCATGCCCCGACCTAATTTCGCTGTGTTTTGTCGGCCGTCGCCTCGGAGCCTGCTGTCCGGACCTGGACCACGTTCAGTTCCTGTCCATCGTGCAGACGCTCGTTGCCGACAACAACCAAATGCTGGCGAGGACGAAGCCTTCCCAAGG
>JBJHCD010000866.1:0-3082 GCA_050485845.1 Pirellulaceae bacterium
CCGTTAGGCTTGGAACGGACGGTGACCGAGGGGATTTTGAGTACCAAGACGCGTCAGATTGGAGGGGACTTGTACCTGCAGACCTCGGCACAAATCAATCCGGGCAACTCCGGGGGCCCTCTGTTTAATTTGCGCGGTGAGGTCATTGGAATCATCAACATGAAGCTGACGTTCGGCGAGGGGCTGGTGCGGACGCTGGAGGATTTCGGACTCCAAGGGGAATGGCCCAGTCACCCGGACTTACTGGATTGGCTGGCTGTCGAGTTTCGCGAGAGCGGTTGGAACGTAAAGCATCTTCACCGGCTGATGGTCACTTCACGGGCCTATCAGCAGTCGTCCCAGGCTCGGGATGATCTCAAGGAACTCGATCCCGAAAACCGCTTGCTCGCTCGGCAAGCTCGTTTCCGGCTGGAAGCCGAATTTCTTCGTGACAATGCCTTGGCCGTCAGCGGACTGTTAACCCGTCCGATCGGCGGGCCCAGCGTGAAGCCCTATCAGCCCGCCGGTTATTGGGCCAATCTGAATTTTCCTCGTCGCGAATGGGAGATGGACTCGGGGGAATCCCTGTACCGACGCGGGCTGTACACTTACTGGTGTCGCTCGTTCCTCCACCCAGGCATGCTCGCTTTCGACGCTCCCAGCCGTGAGGAATGCGTGGCCGAGCGACCTCGATCGAATACGCCTCTGCAGGCACTGGTGCTGCTGAACGATCCGACGTTCGTGGAGGCCGCCAAGGCCCTTGCCATTCGGCTGGTAACCGAAGTGAAGTCGGGGGCACAGGATGTCGCGGATGTCGCGGATGTCGCGGATGCCGAGGATGTCGAAGCGAAGTTGCATGCCGCCTTCCGCTGGACGTTGGCCCGCTCCCCTCGCGAAGCCGAATTGCAATTGCTCGGCGAACTGTTCCACGCCCACCAGACTCAATTCCAACAGGCCCCGGAGGAAGCCGAACAGTTGCTGGGCGTCGGACAATTGGCTGTACCGGAAGGAGTGGACCGCGCCGCCCTGGCCGCCTGGACCTCGGTGGCTCGAGTTGTCCTGAATCTGCACGAAACGGTCACTCGAAATTGACAGCAATCCACGCACACAAGTCGAACACGAGACGGACACAAGACGAACACAGGTCGAACTTAGAGCGGAAAGACAGATGAACTATCTTCCAGATTGGTTGGGAACTCAGACCACGCGACGTGCCTTCCTGGGACGTTCGACGGCGGCCATCGGCACCACGGCCCTCGCTTCGCTCCTCCAGCCGAGCCTCCTGCGGGCACGCGAGGAGCTACCGGAAGTGTCGGGAGCCATCCGCCGCCTGCACGTTCCGTCGAAGATTCGACGGGTGATTTGGCTCACGATGGCGGGTGGCCCGTCCCATCTCGAGACGTTTGACCACAAGCCGAAACTGGCCGAACTCCATGGCGAGCCGATGCCGGAGTCCTTCACGGCGGGGCAGCCCATCGCACAGCTGCAAGGCCAGGCCCTGAAGTGCTTCGCGCCGCAGCATCCCTTCGCTCGGTACGGCGAATCAGGCCAGGAGATCTGCACGCTCTTTCCCCATATTGGATCGGTGGCCGACGAACTCTGCATCATTCGGTCGCTTCATACGGAAGCGATCAACCACGATCCCGCCCACACCTTCATGAACACGGGAACGACGATTTCCGGACGCCCTTCCATGGGCTCGTGGGTCTGGTATGGGTTGGGGGCCGAGAGCGATAACTTGCCGGGCTTTGTGGTCCTGGTCTCGACGGGGAAGTCGGGTCAGCAACAACCGATCGCAGCCCGTCAGTGGCATAGCGGGTTCTTGCCCAGCCGGTATCAGGGCGTCCCTCTTCGCTCGGAAGGGGATCCGGTGCTGTATCTCTCGAACCCGCGCGGTGTTTCTCGAGATCGCCAACACGACGTCATTTCGACCATCAATCAACTCAATCAGCAAGAGGCGTCGCTGGTGGATGATCCGGAAATTGCCACTCGGATTGCCCAGTACGAAATGGCGTTTCGAATGCAGGCCTCGGTTCCGGAACTGGTCGATCTGAAGCAGGAGACGCGGGAGACGCTGGACGAGTATGGTTGCGAACCGGGGGATGGCTCGTTCGCGGGGAACTGCCTGCTCGCTCGGCGACTGGTCGAAGGGGGCGTTCGTTTCGTCCAGTTGTACCACCGTGACTGGGACCATCATGGAAACATCAAGAACGATATTGCCGTGGTGGCGAAGGAAGTCGATCAAGCCTCGGCGGCACTGATTCGCGACTTGAAGCAACGAGGTTTACTGGACGAAACCCTGGTCGTCTTTGGAGGTGAGTTCGGACGAACACCGATGGCCCAGGGGAGCGGACGGGATCATCACATTCGAGGTTTTTCGATGTGGCTCTGCGGCGGAGGCATCAAGCCTGGAATCACTTACGGCGCGACGGATGAACTGGGATATAACGCCGTGGAGGACGTGGTCCATGTCCATGACTTGCACGCCACGATGCTCCACCTACTGGGAGTCGATCATAAGCGACTGACGTACCGCTACCAGGGGCGAGACTTCCGGCTGACCGACGTCTTCGGAGAGATCATTCAGCCGATACTCGCCTAGTGATTCCAAAACTAGCCCGAGGCGCGAGCCGTAGGGATAGCCCCGTCCCCAAACATTCCACCAAAAACTAGCCCGAGGCGCGAGCCGTCGGGATTGCCCCATCCCCAAACATTCCACCCAAAAACTACCCCGAGGCACCTGCCGCCGGGATCGCCTTTACTTCAGCATCGTCCTCAGAGCGGGCTCGAGTTCCGCGTGTTTGAATTCGTAACCTTCTTCCTTGAGGCGGTTCGGGACAACGCGGGTACTGGACAGGAGCAGGGCATCGGCCATTTCACCGAAAGCCAGTCGAGCCGCGAAGGCGGGCATCGGAAAAATGGTGGGCCTCCCCAGGACTTTGCCCAGCGTCTTCGTGTACTCGTGGTTGGTCACCGCTTGAGGTGAAACGGCGTTCACGGGGCCCGAGAGGCTTGAATGCCGCAGGGCGAAGTCGATAACCTCGACGAGGTCATCCAGGGCAATCCAGCTGAAATACTGCTTGCCGCTCCCAATCACCCCACC
>JBJHCD010000867.1:0-3079 GCA_050485845.1 Pirellulaceae bacterium
GATCAATTGCATCGACCCGACGATCCGGCGGCTCACGATCATTCCCACTGAACGATCGTTCCTGGGCCGTCGGTCCCTGCCCGCCCCCGGGCGGGACTTGTGGGGTCGAGCGTTCTCTCGCGACGAGGTTTTTCTATGACGACAACCATGCGGATGCTGGGCGGAGTGGCCCTGACGCTGGGGCTGGTGGCCGCTGGCGGGTTCACCTACCTGGCCGATCACGCCACCGGTGCCAAGATGACGGAATCGGCCCAGGCGTTTCTCGAAACGCTCAGCGACGAGCAGCGATCGCAAACGCTGCTGCCTTACGACAGCGAAAAGCGGGTCGACTGGCACTTCATTCCCATGGCCACGCGGAAGGGCCTGCCGCTGAATCAGATGAATGACCAGCAGCGCAAGGCGGCCCACGGCCTGCTGCAAGCCGCCCTGAGTGAAAGCGGCTACAAGAAGACCGAACAGATCATGGCCCTGGAGAGTATCCTCCGCCGCATGGAACAGGACACCACCGGGCGCCGCGATCCGCTGAAGTATTATGTCACGCTGTTCGGTCCGCCGGCCGCCGAGGGCACCTGGGGCCTGAGCTTCGAGGGTCACCATCTGTCGTTGAATTTCGTGGTCGAGAACAACGCCGTTCGCTCGGTCACGCCGCACATGCTGGGTTCCAATCCCAACGAGCTGGGCGGCGCCGGTCGGGGTGAACACAAGCCGGTTTTGGGCCCCGAAGAATCGTTGGCCTTCGAACTGCTCGGCAGCCTCGAGGGTGACGCCCGCAGCCAGGCGATTGTCGCCGACCGCGCCCCCCGCGATGTGCAGGCCGCCGGCGAAGCCCAGCTTCCCCAGCAAGAAACCCAAGGCGTGGCCGCCGGCGATTTGAACGACGAGCAGAAGAAGCTATTGCGGTCGTTGATTGGCACCTACCTGGGCAACGTACCCAGCGACGTGGCCGAAGCCGCCTGGAAAGACATTCACGGCGGTGGTTTCGACAAGGTCCGTTTTGCTTGGCTGGGGGCCACCAAGCCCGGCGTGGGGCACTGCTACCGCGTGATCGGTTCGACCTTCATGATTGAACTGGTCAACGTCCAGGCCGATGCCCAGGGCAATCCCGCCAACCACATTCACGCCGTCTGGCGCGACCCCCGCGGCGACTTCGCCATTGCACGTTGAGTGTCGAACGCGTGTCGTTGGCAATAAGCAGCATTTGCGAAGGGCGGAGCCGTATCACAGCCGGCAGCATTTTAGTTTAGTCCGCCGAGATGGCTTCATCACCATTTTTTCGGTAGGCGTCGATCCGCTCCGGCCCACCACATGCGCGCGAGATTGGCCACGGAGAACTTTTCGCGTATCTGGAGTACCAGACCTGCGGAACTGGACTGCGGTGAGTTCGCACGCCACGCGCAGACGAATGTAGCGAGGGAGAGCTTGCGAAAGTCACAACAATCCGCACAACCGTTATGCTCGCCCGCACTTGCGAAAACGCAAGATGAGGAAGGGTGATTCGTCGAGTCGATTTGAACCGTATCGGTCAACGTCCAGAGAATCTTGCAGACAGGTAGCCCATGACGGAAAGACGACCAACAGCAATTGATCTTTTTTGCGGTGCAGGTGGAATGTCTCTTGGCTTCGAGCAGGCGGGCTTCGACGTGCTTGCAGCGTTCGATGTCGAAGAGTTCAACATCCAAACCCACTCAATCAACTTTCCGGAAACCAAAGCCGTCGTGGCCGATCTTTCTTCGGTCACGGGCGATGATTTGCGATCAATGGCAGCTTTGGGTTGCAGGGATATTGATGTCGTTTTCGGCGGTCCTCCGTGCCAGGGGTTCTCTGTCGGTGGAAAGCGGGACTTGAAGGACAAACGCAATCTTCTCCTATACGACTTCGCTAAGCTGGTTCGGCAGATCAGGCCCAAGTATTTTGTGATGGAGAATGTCAAAGGCTTGATGTCGTCTCACGCCGCACTAGTTCTGGAGTCATTTCTTCGCCGTGTCAAACGGGCAGGCTATGCAATCGTGGAACCCATTCAGGTGTTGAACGCCGCCGACTACGGTGTCCCACAACGTCGATGGAGGACGTTCATTCTGGGGTATCTCAAAGAACTACCTGCCCCAACGTACCCGGAGCCGTGCGGCTTCGCGGACGACAAGGGGTTGGCGTACACGCCTGTCGTAGAGGATGCAATCGGCGACCTGCCTGTAGTGGAAGATTGGGACGATCTATTTGCATCGGACGTGTACCCGAATGGATTGCGTGCGACTGACAACCCCTACGCTCTTTCGATGCGAGGGGAGATCCGAAGCACGAACGATCGTTCGCTGCCGAGGGTGATGACTACCTGCGGATTGACGGGCTGCCTGAGAACACTACATTCTTCCAAGACTGTGAAACGATTTGCTGCGACCCGACCCGGCGAAGCGGAGCTGGTCAGCCGATACATCCGCCTCTGCTGGGACGAGGTTGCGCCAACAATTCGAGCGGGAACTGGCACAGATCATGGTAGCCATACGGCTCCCCGTCCTATTCATCCAGACATTCCTCGGTGCATCACTGCGAGGGAGGCGGCGAGGCTTCATTCGCTCCCCGACTGGTTCCGTCTCCACGGAACCCGTTGGCACGATTTTCGCCAGATCGGGAATGCCGTACCTCCTCATCTTGCACGGGCAGTCGCTGAGCCGATCGCAGAGCTGCTAACATAGGAAGCATAGGGATAACTTCAGCATGACCACGAAGGACATTAAGGCTGGGCCAACGAAGCGATTCTTCGTAAAGATGCTTACGAGGGACATCGACTTGGCTGACGCTATCCTCGACCTCTTGGACAACTGCGTCGATGGCATCATCCGGGAGCTAAACCGTCAAGGGGTTGATCGCAACGGAGCCGAAACTCCCTACGACGGTTATTGGGCAAAGATCGTCGCTCGACCGGATTGTTTTGAGATTTGGGACAATTGCGGTGGAATTCCCGAAGTGATTGCCGAAGAGTACGCCTTCATGCTTGGGCGGCCAGACCTCGAACGTGATGCCGACATCGAAACGGTCGGCATGTACGGTATCGGGATGAAGCGGGCCATATTCAAGATAGGGC
>JBJHCD010000868.1:0-3074 GCA_050485845.1 Pirellulaceae bacterium
GCCTACAATCGGAGCGACTTTGACGAGTTGGTTCGCCGGGGACTCGATCAGTCTCCCATCTCGGAGGTCTTGATCGAGGAATCGGTGGTCGGCTGGAAGGAGTATGAGATGGAGGTGATGCGCGACATGGACGACAATGTCGTGATCATCTGCTCCATTGAGAACTTCGATCCGATGGGCGTGCATACCGGGGACTCGATCACCGTCGCGCCGGCTCAGACTTTGACCGACAAGGAATACCAGCGGATGCGGGATGCCAGCATCGCGGTGATTCGGGAAATCGGCGTTGAGACGGGAGGGTCGAACATCCAGTTCGCGATCGAGCCGAGCACGGGGCGGATGATCGTGATCGAGATGAATCCCCGCGTGAGTCGATCGAGTGCGTTGGCTTCCAAGGCGACCGGCTTTCCGATTGCGAAGATTGCGGCCAAGTTGGCGGTCGGTTATCGGCTGCACGAACTCCCCAACGATATCACTCGGCAAACCAAGGCCTGTTTCGAGCCGACGATCGACTACGTCGTGACCAAGATTCCCCGGTTTGCCTTCGAAAAGTTTCCCGAGGCGGATTCGACGCTCATGACCCAGATGAAGAGTGTCGGCGAGACGATGGCCATCGGGCGGACCTTCAAGGAGTCCTTTCAGAAAGCGCTCCGAGGGCTCGAGGTGGGAAGTTTCGGATTGGGTTGCGACAAGAAAGACCTCTGGAACACGCCGCTCCAACCGGAACTGGAAACCATCCGCTCGAAGCTCTCGATTCCCAACGCGGATCGGGTTTGGTATCTGCGTTACGCTCTCAAGGCGGGGATGTCGATCGAGGAGATTCATGGGCTCAGCTTCATCGATCCCTGGTTCCTGGATCAGTTGCAGCAGATCGTGGAATTGGAGGAGATTCTGGAGGCGCGAGGAAGTTTGCAGAATACCGACGATGCCCTGCTGCGGCAGGCCAAGCAGTTCGGGTTTTCCGATCGGCAATTGGCCACGTTGTGGGGGCAAAGCGAGATGGATATCCGGGAGGAGCGGAAACGCCGCGGGGTGGTCCCGACCTTTAAATCGGTCGATACCTGTGCCGCGGAGTTTGAAGCTTACACGCCCTATTACTACTCGACCTACGAAGAGGAAGACGAAACGCCCCCCAAGGGGCCGGATACACGCCGCGTCATGATCCTGGGTGGCGGGCCGAACCGAATCGGCCAGGGGATCGAGTTCGATTATTGCTGCTGCCACGCCAGTTTCGCGCTCCGGGAATTGGGCATCGAATCGGTGATGGTCAACTCCAATCCGGAGACGGTCAGCACCGACTACGACACCAGCGACCTGTTGTTCTTCGAACCGCTGACGACCGAGGATGTGTTGAACATCTTTGATCGAGTCCAGCCGGATGGAGTGATCGTGCAGTTTGGCGGTCAGACGCCCTTGAATCTCGCTCGAGCCCTTGAGACGGCGGGTGTCCCGATCATCGGGACCAGTGTCGACACGATCGAGGATGCCGAGGATCGGGAGAAGTTCCAGCAATTGCTGCAGGGATTGGGGCTGAAGCAACCCCCGAATGCCATCGTCCGCAACATGAATCAGGCCCGCGCGGAAGCTTCGAAGGTTGGATTCCCGGCACTGGTTCGCCCCAGTTACGTGCTGGGGGGGCGAGCGATGGAGATCTGCTACGACCAGCAGCAGTTCGAGCGTTTCGTGGCCGAGGCGTTCGTGGTCGCTCAGGGACAACCCGTGCTGATCGACCGATTCCTCGAGGACGCCACGGAGGTGGACGTGGACGCGATCTCCGACGGCGAGGAGGTGGTCGTAATGGGAATCATGGAGCACATTGAAGAAGCGGGCGTCCACTCGGGTGATTCGGCTTGTGCGATTCCCCCCTACAGCCTCCCGGGGCCCGTGGTCCAGGAGATTCGCGATGCCACTCGAGCCATGGCGCGACGCCTGCGCGTGGTTGGATTGATGAATGTCCAATTTGCCGTGAAGCGAGAAGATGGTCGTCCGGTGGTCTATGTGTTGGAAGTGAATCCTCGTGCCAGCCGCACCGTTCCCTTTGTCGCCAAGGCGACGGGGATTCCCGTCGCCAAGTTGGCGGCCAAGGTGATGACCGGTTGCAAATTATCCGAACTGGGAGTCGATCGTGAGCCGATCCCTTCGCATGTGTCGGTCAAGGAGAGCGTCTTTCCGTTCCGCAAGTTTGCCGGAGTGGATATTGTGCTGGGACCGGAAATGCGAAGTACCGGGGAGGTGATGGGGATCAGCGAGCGGTTCTCGTTGGCCTTTGCCAAGAGTCAACTGGCGGCCGGCGTGGTCCTTCCGGATAAGGGACGGATCTTTCTCAGCGTGACGCGGCGGCACAAGGATGCGATTGTCCCGCTGGCTCGCAAGTTGGCGGACATGGGTTATGAGCTGATTGCCACGGAAGGAACCGCTCGGCAACTGGAAGAGGCGGAGATCCCGGTCTGCCGAGTCAAGAAGATTGCCGAAGGGCATCCCAATCTGCTCGACCACCTGATCGACGGCACGGTGTCGCTGGTGATCAACACTCCCAGCGGAAAAGGGGCTCGAACGGACGAAGGACGAATTCGCGCCTCGGCGGTCCAGCATGGGGTTCCCTGCATTACCACGATTCAAGCGGCCGAGGCGGCGGTGATGGCGATGGAAGCCCTTCGCGAAGCGCCCCTCAGCGTGCAGGCCATGCAGGATCGATTTCCATCCTCTCGCCGCCCCGTGGCTCAGACAACCGAGTCCTAAGTTCCAGTTTCGCAGGTCAATCCGCGAGCCAAGAGACGGCGGGCTAGAGTTGGCGGTTGTTTCTTGGTGCTGGGATTTTCTGTCTTCTCTCAAAAACTCTTAATTTCTTCCGACTCGACGGCGAGATGTTTGGCGAGCGCTTCGAGGGTGGTCTTCTGGATGCGAGTTACCTTGCCTTGCTCAATTCGAGCAACTGTCTTTGCCGAAATATCAGGCTCGAAGTCTTCGCGGCGCAGACCTCGTTGTTTGCGAAGACGACGAAGGGCGGCACCGAAGGTGCGATCCTCCTGTAATCGCTTCTTCGATAGCGCCTGTCGAAACTTTGGATCGTATTC
>JBJHCD010000869.1:0-3073 GCA_050485845.1 Pirellulaceae bacterium
GTCCGGATTACACCGGTGGTGGGTGAGAATCGAGGCGAGGCGCTCCCCCCTGGTCCGGCGAAAATCCTGTCGATGGCCTTTTTCGACGATTTTCTCATGGTGGGTGGCTCGGACAACCTGATTCGTGCCTGGCATTGGAACGAACGCCGGGAGGTTGCCACCTTGCGGGGACATCATGGCAGTGTTGCCTCGCTGGAAGCCCTCGGTGATTCACTCATTTCCGGAAGCTTCGACACCACCGTTCGCATCTGGCGGTTCACCTCCCCGGTCGCTCGCCAATTGGCCAGCGAGCCGTAGCGGATCTTCCCGCCGATTCCGCTCAACTCGCATCGCCCAGCGACCCACCGGGCCCTTCGGACACCACGGGCCCGTCGGACATCACGGGCCCGTCGGGATGCCCATGGACCTCGGGCTCGCTTGCGAGCCGATGTCTGGCTCTTTGGCCCTTTGGCGAGTCGCGGACCTTCGTCTTTACATGACGCCCCGTTTTCAGTACAGACGTCTTCATCAGCGGGATCGATGGTTTTCCCGCCGAGGGCGCGTGTCGGTGGAGTCATCACGGAAACCTCCCTGGACGTCCCCCTTCGGCTATGGGAAGAATCGGAGGGAAGGGAAAGTTTTTCCGCAAGTATCGGCGGAAAACGTTCGATAGAAGATGATGTGGAGTTCCGGGAAGTCTCGGCGTCACCCCCTGAGCGGCGGCGCGAGAGGAGCCAACGGGCACTGCCGGCTTATGCTCCAGCAACTCAAACTCAATCGGACCGGAGGTGGGTGAATTGCTCACCATCGGCCGATGGTTGCTGGAACATTTCAGGCACTGAATTGCTTCATCGTCGGTCGACATGGATGTTTGGCCCATCATCAACAGGTTCCGCGGCGAAAGTACAGGGAGGTACATGGTGGGGATTTTTGATCGCTTGTTCGCACCTCGCCCAACTCGGAAGTCTTCCTGGCGGCAGCATGACGTTCCCGCTCTTCAGCCGTCCCGTCTCTGCCGGTTCGAAATCATGGAAGAGCGGCGGATGCTCAATGCCGCCCCGTTGGTGGTGGGAGTTATCTTCACCGAGAACGATACCGGCAGCGATCTCAATCCGGACACGTTCGAGCTGACGTTCGAAGGTGGGGCCCCGGGGACCCAACTTCGCAAAGTGATTATTGACGGAGATCAGATCAACAACTTTGGCAACCTCCCCGGGCTCAGCATGGGAGATGTCATTTTTCACACCGAGCAGGACCCGAATACGTTGGGAGTCGACCTGGCTCATCCTTTCCAGCTGGTCCATGTGAAGACACGTGATGGACAGATCAAGGAGAATGCCTCCGTCCAGGCGACCGTGAAGAATTCGCAACTCGAGTTGCATTTGGAATTCACGAACGTGGAAGCTGGCGACTTGGTCGTCTTTTCCATCGATGTGGATGAAGTACTCTGGTTTGATCCCAGCGTCACCGACATCCAGCAGATCAATGAGGGCTTGGATTCCATCGTTTCGGGAGCCGAGTTCCATGGTACGTTCTTTCGGACCGAATTCTCGGCGCCGCACTACCACGACCTGGAGGCGGAGACCACGTTTGTCTTTCGTTATGATCCCCATCTGGAATCCGCCAATGCCCTGCTCCCTCCGGATCAACAGCTGACATTGCCGGAGAAAGACGAACGGTTTGATCGGTCGCGAACCGCAGGAGCATTCCTCAACGCTCAACAAACTCCACTTCCAGTCACGATCTCGGGTACGGTCTTTCACGATCGAAACCAGAACCTGCAGCGGGAAATCGAGGCGGATGAGTACGGAATTCCGGACGTAAAGCTGACACTCTGGCAACAGAATGCTCAGGGGCAATATGAGGTGGTCCAGCGCGATGGGGCTCCCGTCACCACGGTGACCAATTCCCAGGGGGAATATCACTTTGGAACGGATTGGAATCTGCTGCCTGGGACGTATCAAGTTCGCCAGACCCAGCCGAGCGATTATTTGATCAGCGTGGGAGCCATTCCCGGGACCGTGGATGGAATGCCGACCGGTACCTCCACCAACTCGAATACCCTCTCGGATATTCACATTCCGCTGGGCGATACGCATGCGGTCAATTTCGATTTTGCCGAAGCGAACCCCGCCTCGATCAGCGGATACGTGTACCACGACCGCAACAACGACGGAGTGCGCAGCCCGCAGAGCGGCGAGGAGGGGATTGCGGGAGTTCGTGTCCAGCTTTTCAACCAGGAGAATCAGCTGGTCGGTGAGGCCACGACGAATAGCCAGGGCTACTACGAGTTCAGCGGCTTGCCGGCGGGAATCTATCGCCTTCAGCAGATACAGCCCGAGGGATGGATTGATGGCAAGGATCGAGTCGGTACGGTCCTGACTAGTTCCGGAACGGTCTCATCTGGAATTCTGACCGAGTCCGACTTGATGACCGAGATCATTCTGATGTCGGGATATCAAGGACAGGATTACAACTTCGGCGAACGGCTCGGGAGCCTCTCGGGGACCGTGCATGTCGATACGAATGGCAACTGCGTGTTTGATCCGGGGGAGCAGGGTTTGGCCGGCGTGACGATTCGCCTGGTCGACCAGCAGGGAGTCGAGCGGGTGACGACGACGGACGCCCAGGGACGCTACCGGTTCGAGGACCTTCCCCCCGGGACCTACTCGGTCATCCAGGATCAACCGGAGGGCTTCTTCAATGGAACTCAGAAAGCCGGTACGGCCGGGGGAGATACGTCCCAGGCCAACGTGATTTCCCAGGTCACCATCGGAACCAGCCATGTCCACCTCGAGGAATATAATTTCTGCGAACAGTTGGGAAGCCTCAGCGGTTATGTCTATCACGACCGGAACAACGACGGGATTCGTCAGCCCGAGCAGGGTGAAGAGGCGATCGCCGGCGTGACGCTGCGCTTGGTGAATGAGCAGGGCCAAGTCGTGCTTGGCCACGACGGACAACCTCAGGTCGTCACCACAAATGAAGATGGGTATTACGAGTTCACCGGCTTGGCACCGGGAGTTTACACGATTGAGCAGATGCATCCGGAAGGCTGGATCGACGGGCTCGATACTCCAGGATGGATCCACTA
>JBJHCD010000870.1:0-1942 GCA_050485845.1 Pirellulaceae bacterium
CCATTCGCTGCATCCCATCAACCTCCCGATAATGCCCCGATCACCAGAAAGGGTTCGTCACCACGGACGACTTCGGCCGGAAGTGGCGCATCGGGAGCTTCATGGGAAAGGTCGCGGTGGCAAGCATGAAAGCGGACGTAGGGTCGGCGAAGCTGAGTGGCCTGGTCGCGGATGGTTCCTCGTAGCGGCGGATACCGGTCTTCCAATGCATCCAGCAGGGAACGCTGCGTGACGGGTTCGTCCAGTTGAAACGTGACTTCACGCTCCGCCCCCGCCAACTGGCGAAGGTGATACGGCAACTCGACTCGCACAATCCCCATCTCGCCACCCTCTATCCACTACCCACTACCCACTATCTTCTATCTTCTACTGCGTCAGCGTCTGCACTTCCACGGACATGACCGGAGGAAGATGACTGACAATCGGTTCCCAATGATCTCCCGAATCGGCGGAGCCGTAGACCTGCCCTCCCGTGGTGCCAAAATAGACGCCGCAAGGCGCCAACGAGTCGACGCCCATTGCGTCTCGAAGCACGTTGACATAGCAGTCACTTTGAGGCAAACCTCGTGTCAGCGGTTCCCAATCATTCCCACCCGTCCGGCTTCGATAAACTCGGAGCTTTCCTTCAGGAGGATAGTGTTCGGAATCGCTCTTGATCGGCACGACGTAAATTGTCTCTGGCTGATGAGCGTGAACTTCAATGGGAAACCCAAAGTCGCTCGGCAAATTACCACTCACCTCGCGCCACTGCTCGCCGCGATCGTCACTGCGCATGATGTCCCAGTGCTTCTGCATGAATAGCGTCCCGGGCTGTTCGGGATGCATGGCGATGCGATGGACACAGTGCCCCACTTCGGCGTTGGGGTCGGGAAGTTCGTAGTCGGACTGGAGCCCCCGATTGATCGGCTTCCATGACTCCCCACCGTCATCCGTGCGGAAGGCCCCCGCGGCGGAAATCGCAATGTAAATTCGCTGAGGGTCAGCAGGGTCCAAGAGAATGGTATGGAGGCACATCCCGCCGGCCCCCGGTTGCCACTTGTCCCCCGAACAAGCCCGCAAGGCGGGAAACTCTCGCCACGAATGGCCTCCGTCGCTCGAATGAAACAAGGCGGCATCCTCGGCCCCGGCGTAAACGGAGTCGGGATCGGTAGGGGAGGGCTCCAAGTGCCAGATCCGCTTGAATTTCCATGGATGGGGCGTCCCATCGTACCAAAGATGCGTCCCCGGATCGCCGACGTATTGAAAGTCGTTTCCCACGGTCTCCCAAGTCAACCCGCCATCATTCGAGCGATGCACGACCTGGCCAAACCAGTCGGAGGACTGCGAGGCGTAGAGCCGGTTGGGGTCCGCCGGCGATCCCTTGAGGTGGTGTACCTCCCAACCACCAAAATGTGGTCCCGTAACCTTCCATTGTTTTCTGGAGTCATCCGCCGTCAGAATGAATGCCCCTTTGCGAGTTCCCACCAGCAGTCGCACCGTCGCCATGACATTTTCTCCCCGAGGCCACGAAACCAATGAATGGATGGACCAATAAATGGATAGACTACTGAATGGATGGACTAATGCGTACCCGGTCGAGGGACAGCTCCCATCCGGCCCTGGCCCATTCTCCTTGCCCATCAGTCGTGCGGCGATTGCGACAATCGACAGGCTCCGGAAAAAAATTTCGCTTACCGGTCGTCCACCTGCTTCGGTTTGGAGAAACCGTTCGGTCCAGCCACGACACCGGAATCTGGCCGCGCGATATTACGTCTGTGGCGGACGGTAGGGGTTGTCGTCATCGGGCACCACGTCGTTCCATCGAGCCGGCTCGGCCCACCGCGCCTCCGCTTCAACGACATCGCCCCCTTGCTGGCTCAGTTCGTCCTGCCGAGCGTCGAAGTAGTACAGCACCAGCGCGATCGCCAAAACGACATAGGAGAGATCCAGCACCGTGGAAAGC
>JBJHCD010000870.1:1952-3067 GCA_050485845.1 Pirellulaceae bacterium
GTGGAAAGCAGCGCCGCTACCACGAAATTGTCCAATCCCTCCACCAACTGGATCGGCAGACTGATGAGGGTCGCAAACAGCAGGTAGCCGGCAAAGAACGCCAGTCCCGTGCCGAGAATCTGCCATGCTCGTCCCGTCACCAGTTTGTTGCTCCGGGCCCGTGAGGCGTTGGCACCTTCCTCCTCCAAGATCACCACGGAATCGAGCAGAGCCCACCGAATGGTAAGGTAAATGCCCGGCACGATCAGCGCAATGAAACCAAGCATGATCAGGATGCCGGCGACCAGTCTGGCCCCAAAGAGGCTCACCCAACGCCGAAATCCGACCCCGAGTGCTTCCCCCACACTCACGGGCTGACCTTGAAGGATTCGAGAAGTGGCGTAGACCGAGGCTCCGATGGTGATCGGAGAGAGTATTCCATTCGCCAAATTGTAAAGTCGCATCTGCCCCATCACGGCCTCTGCATCGTCCATGTGCTGGTAAACGATGTACTCGATCAACAGATTCGCCGGTAGCCAGATGATCGCGGTAATGAGGCCAAATAGTAACAGATCGTTGACCAGGATTCCAATCGCGGCGCCAAGCTTCATCGCCTAACCTTTCTCGCTGGGAAGACCACATCCAAAACGTGCCGGCACAACGTTGTCGGCAAACCCCCGTCCGCAAATCTCCGTCCGCAGCTCTGTGTCAGCAGGATTTCTGCCTGCAAAATTCTGCCTGCAAACTTAAGTTCGCAAGACCCTGCCAGCTCAATCTTCATCCTGCAAATAAGCGATTACCCGATGCACGGCCTTCTCAGCCGATCGCTGCTTGATCAATCCCTCCTTGGCGGCACCTGAAATCCGCACCAGGCACCGGCCGTCCAATACCTCCACCACTTCCGCCACCACACAGGTCGGATTCAGTCTCCAGAATCCAGATCCCATGACCGAGCCGACGGAGGGGAGAGGAGAGGCGACTCCCTCCTCGGGCGATACGACCCGGCCGTGTCTGGCCAAGAACCCGGCAAGCCGGCTCAGGACATCAGCCGCTTCCAGGGAAATCCATAGCTCTTCCTGAAACCTTTCCGTCGGTAGGTATCGGGAAGAAAGTTGTGCCCCCCAGCTCGCTCCAAT
>JBJHCD010000871.1:0-3067 GCA_050485845.1 Pirellulaceae bacterium
GCTCCCTCCTTATGGCCCTGTATGGCATCATGCACTGAACATCAGTGAGATTCCGGATATCCCGAATTACAAGAGGTATCGAACCTCCAAGGCACATTCCGAACATCGGAAGCGGTGGAAGTCCTACAATCGTCGGAACAGGGGTCGGGTTGTAGCGAGGGTGCCGTGGGCTTCCGAAGGAAAGAATGAAGCGGTCACACCGAGTCTGCCGATAGGACAAGCTGTAGGGAAGCTGGGGGCTCGCGAGGAGAGCCACCGTTGCGGGACGGACCATTCCCGCGATATGAGTGGGCGTCATATCCTGGGTCAATTGCCGGGTGTTTTTGCATGATCACATGGCTGGCCAAACAGTGTCACTACTACTACGGATTCCTGAGAACCCATGACTCCCCCCGACAACTGGCTTTGGGACTGGCCTTCGGCATCGTTCTCGGTCTGATCCCCAAGGGAAATCTTCTGGCCATCTTGATGGGGATGCTGTTCCTCTCCCTGCGAGTGAACCTCCAAATGGGGATGCTCACCGGGCTGATCGTCAGCTTCTTCGCCGCTTTCCTGGATCCGGTGACCGACCGAGTTGGCCAGAGTCTGCTGACCGCTCCCCCCCTTCAGTCACTTTGGACCTGGTTCTACAACCAGCCGATCCTCCCTTGGACAGGCTTTAATCATTCGATCGTTCTAGGGAGCTTCGTCGTCGGCTGGGCACTTTTCTACCCCGCCTATCAGCTGGCCCTTCCCGTGTTTCACTGGCGAGCGGAACGGCAACGTCGGCGGGCCGACCGAGGTGCCTCGGGCGGAGTAGGTGATCCCGAAATGCAGCGAGTCCGAGCGTCACTCCGCCGACGCCGGTTTCAGGAATTTCTGGTGGAAATCGAGTCCATTCCGCAGCGACGGAGCGCCGCATGATTCGCTGGAAATATGCCGCCCCGCGGCTGGCGTTGGCCACGGTAATCCTCCTGATGTCCTGGCTGGTTTTTGAGCCGATGGTTCGCTGGTGCCTCATCGCGACCGGCCAGGCACTGGTCGGCGCCCGAGTGGACATCGATCGGTTTCAATCGGCACTGCTGCAGGGCCGCATTCAAATTACGGGGGTGGAAGTCGCCAATCCAAAGTCGCCCCGCAAGAACATGCTTCAGGCCGACTCGGCCAACTTGGAAATCGACACCGCCGCCTTGCTGCGGCGGCAATTTGTCATTCGAGACGGAAGCCTGATGGGGCTGCGATTTTCCACGGACCGAGATGAGGACGGAACTCTCGAGAAGCCCGAGAAGGCGGACGTCACCGAGTCGGAAAGTGATTTTCAGCGCCAAGCCTTGGAATGGCTCAACCAATTCGGCAGCCTGCTGAATGACCGGGTCGAGCCCGATTTCGAGTCGGTCCGAGTCGCACGGGAGATGGGAAAGCGGTGGCCCCAGGAGTACGAAGCGCTGCAGCGAGAGGCTGAAAAGTTTCGGGAACGGATTCGCCATCTTCGCGATACGGCGGAACGTGCTCGTCAACGTCCCCTGGAGAATCTGGAGTCGATCCAGCAGACCATCGAACAGGCCACGCGGATGCATCAAGACACGGAGGAGCTGCACCGGCGACTCCAGCAGCTACAGGCCCAGTTGCACGAAGACCAGCGGCAAGTCGAATCGGCTCGCCAACGGGACATCCAGAAAATCGAGGATTCGCTTCGGTTGGAAGGGATCAACGCCGAGGCATTATCGCAGTATTTCCTCGGGTCCGAGATGGCGTCCTATTTTACCACCACGCTCGACTGGCTGACCTGGGCCAAACGCTACCTGGATCTGGCGGGGGACCCTCCGCGTCCCGAACGTTCCCGGGGGACGATTGTCGAGTTTCCACGTCTGCGGGCGACCCAGGATCTGCTGATTGAACGGCTGGCCGTGGAAGGAGAAGCTCGAGTTGACCAGGTCCCTGTGCCGTTTCATGGTTTGTTAACCGGCATCAGCTCCGATCCGGCCAGCTATGGCAAACCAGCCCAGTTGGACCTCGAACTGGAAGGGCTCCACCCCGCTCGGCTCCAGGTCGTCGTGGATGGTCGAGGGGAGCGAATGGTACAGAAGCTGACGTTCGATTGCACCAAGATCCCCCTTGGGAAACGCCTCTTGGGCAAGGGGGAATCCTTCGCCTTGGGGATCAGCGAGTGCGATGCTCATGCCTGGGTCCAGTTGACCTTGGACGGACCGCAATTGGATGGGCGAATCCTCTGGAAACAAGATGACATTCGCTTGCAGCCGTCGTTGGGAAGCCGCTACGGCGGGGCCCGAGCGACCGCCCGCTTGCGACAGGCGGTCGCCGACGTGGACCATGTACACGCCGTGGTCCATCTCTCCGGGACGATTCGCAAACCCCAATGGAAGTTCTCCACTCCTCTGGGAAATCAGCTGGCCCAGGGGATGAGCGAGGCCGCTCAACAGGAACTGCAGGCTCAGCGCGACGCACTGGTAACTCGAGCGAACGTGGAAATCGCCCAAGAGTTGGCTCAGCTGGAGGAGCGGCTGGCGGACAAACGGGAAAAGGCCATTGCGTACCTCCGAGTGGGCGAGGAGATGCTGGGAGACCTCCAGCAGATGGCCGGTGGCTTGAATTCCCTCGCGGGAGGACTCCTGCCACGAAACGTGGTCCCCCAAGATCTGATCCCTCAAAACGTCAACCCGGGTAAAATCATCCCGCAGAACATGATTCCCCGGAATGGAGCTTCGTCAGAGAACGTGCCGCAATGGGCTCGCAATTCGGAAAACTCCTCGGCCATTCCGGCTCCGAGTCGTGAGTCGTTCCGAGCCCTGGACAAGCTGATCCGCTGACCCCCTGGCCATGGGGCGTCCCTATTCGCGCGGCGGGAGTTATGGCATAAGAGAGCCATGAAACTCGCGCTCCCACTCGTTAACTTGACCTTGGCCGCCGTGCTGTTCGGGGGATGTTCCCGGACCGATTCGGGGCAAAACTCGGGAACTTCCGGCGTCTCATCCGACTCGCTCACTCGGTCCTTCGTGGACGATCTGGGTCGGACCGTGCACCTTCCTCCGGAAGTCGAGAGGATCGTCTCCCTGGCACCCACCTGCAC
>JBJHCD010000872.1:0-3061 GCA_050485845.1 Pirellulaceae bacterium
TCCGCAGAAGGTTCTTTGGGGTGGTGTGTAGCTATCCAGTCGTGGCCCCTCCGGAGCAGGTCCGACGGAGGCCACGTTAAATCCGAAGACACCCTTCGGTTTCTGGCTTGTTCGTCCGCAGAAGGTTCTTTGGGGTGGTGTCTATCTGGCCAGTCGTGGCCCCTCCGGAGCAGGTCCGACCGAGGCCACGTTGAATCCGAAGACACCCTTCGGATGCTGGCTTGCTCGGCCGCCGGAGGTTCTTTGGGGTGGTGTGTAGCTGGCCAGTCGTGGCCCCGCCGGAGCAGGTCCGACGGAGGCCACTTTGAATCCGAAGACACCCTTCGGATGCTGGCTGAATCCGAAGACACCCTGCGGTTTCGGTTCGAAGACACCCTGCGGTTTCTGTTTGCTTTCTGGATTTGCCTCGGGCCATGCATTGTCAATGGGCTGAAAATCACACTACCCTGTAAGCGTAGCGGACCAAAGCTCAGGGACGCGTCGCCGAGACCCTGGGGAGACTCAATCAGAGAATCGAGATTATGACCGAGGAAAAGAGCCCTTCGCGGGGTGAAGTTATTCAGACCACGGATGCCACGTTTCAGCAGGATGTGATTCAGCGCTCTCATGAACTGCCGGTGGTGGTCGATTTTTGGGCCGCCTGGTGCCAACCCTGCCGGATGCTCGGCCCCCTCCTGGATCAGCTCGCCGACGAATTTGCCGGTCGGTTCGTCCTGGTCAAGGCCGACACGGATCAGAATCCCCAGGCCGCCGGTACTTTTCAGGTTCAAGGAATACCAGCGGTCTTCGCCCTCTTTCAGGGAGAGCTGATCGACGCATTTCAAGGTTTGCTTCCCGAACCCCAACTGCGCGGCTGGCTGGAGAAGATCCTGGTGCGAGGAGATCTGCATCGAGCGCGACAATTAGAAGCCGAGGACCCCTCGGCCGCTCGGAAACTATACGCCGATCTGCAGTCCCAACACCCTCAACTGGTTGATGCCACCTACGGAGAGGCGCGACTGCTGTTGGCCGAAGGGGATCGCGAAGGGGCAAAAGCCATTCTCAGTCGGCTGGAGGAACGAGGTTTTCTCGAGTCGGAAGGGGAGAAGCTGAAGGCGACGCTCGAGATCGACGAAAAGCGGGGGGCCGATCTGGAAACGGTCCGAGCCCAGGCGGCCGCGGACCCCGAAAATCTCGCCCTGCAGCTTGAGTTGGGGGAAGTGCTGGCCGCTCATGGTCAGCATGAGGAGTCGCTGGAGACTCTCCTGAACGTGATCGCTCAGCAAAAGTCCGGCGTGGGCGAGAGGGCTCGGGAAATCATGGTCGACATCTTTCGGACGCTCCCAGATGACTCGGAGCTAACCAGTACCTACCGCCGCCGCCTGTCCTCGTTGTTGTTCTAGATCGTCCAGCGTGAGGAACGGTCGATAGCTAATGGCGGCGGCTTGTGCATTGAGTCCCGTTAGCGGCAGGCTGGATCCCGGCGGCAGGTTGCGAGGGTTTGGTGGGGGCGCGAGGGAGGGAGCGTCGCAATCAATCGGTGATTGGCGGTTCTCCGCGATGTCATTCCCCCGGTAGCCTGGAAGAGCGTCTGCGACGTGCCGGCCGCCCGGGTCCGCGGGAACAACGGCAGGGAAAGCCACCTTGGCGTTCATTGGCCGGGACTCTAGAATTCTCGGCACGGGGTTGGGTTTTTGTCGAGCTTGGGCGTCGGGGACGCCTCGGCCGGCAGGCGTGCTGACTGACTCCGGTCCCGATGGCCCCTTTTTGCGAAGAAGGCAGGAGCTGATGACCCCTCATAATCCCGTTGATAGCGTCGCGCGTCGGTTCAAGCGAGTTGCCATCCTTTTCGCGGGAGGCCCGGCCCCGGCGGCCAACGCGGTGATCAGCACGGCCGCCGTCTCCTTCTTGAGGACTGGAAGCGAGGTGGTGGGGATCCTCCACGGGTATTCCAGTCTGCAGGAATACACCCCGGACCGTCCCTTGGAGAAGGATGTTGATTACATCGAGATCAATCACCGCGTGCTGAAGCGGACCCGAGGTTCCCAGGGGATTCTGATCGGGACCGCTCGAGCCAACCCGGGGCGGAACGTCAGTTCTCCCGAGCACTTGGACGATCCGGAACGTTCCGCTCCGCTCCGCCGAGTCTACGAGGGGCTTTGCTCCTTGGGGGTCGAGGCGTTGATCTCGATCGGTGGCGACGACACGCTCAAGACGGCCAACAAGTTCAAGCTGTATCAGGACCGGTTACCGGAAGGTTCTCCACGGATTCCGATCGTCCACCTGCCGAAGACGATCGACAACGACTACATGGGGATCGACTTCACCTTCGGTTACTTCACGGCCGTGGAGACGCTGGCGACGGAAATCCGCAGTCTGCTGCATGACGCGGAAGCGGGACGAGCTTACTTTTTGGCCGAGACGATGGGGCGCAGTGCCGGATGGCTCGCCTACGGAGCGGGAATTGCCGGGGAAGCAAGTCTGACGTTGAGTGTCGAGGACATCACGGGAGACTATGCCATCGTCGAGTCGGTGGATGATCCTGCCACGGGGGAGAAGGTCGAACGGAAGATCATGAATGTCGAACGAGTGGTCGACCGGATCGTCGCGACCATGATCGCTCGAGACAAAGAAGGCAAGAACTTCGGAGTCATCGTGCTGGCCGAGGGACTGGCGGAATATCTTCCGGCGATCAATCTGGAAGGGGTGCCGCGGGATGACCACAATCATATCTCCATCACCCACGTCAATCTCGCTCGACTCTTCAGCCGATTGGTGGCCGAAGCCTATTACAAGAAAACCAAGAAGAGTCGCAAGGTAACGGGCCTGCAGTTGGGCTACGAGTCGCGGTGCGCGAAGCCCCAAGCGTTCGACATCATGCTCGGGAGCCAATTGGGGGTCGGCGCCTACAGGGCGTTGGCGGAAGAGGGTCTGAATGGAGTCATGGTGACGGTTTCCGGTCAGTTGGAATTGCACTACGTGCCGTTCCACGTGCTGGTGAATCCCGATACGTTGGTGACCATGGTCCGCTACATTCAGCCGGGAAGTGACTTCCACCGGCTCGCTCGGTTCCTGGAAACGT
>JBJHCD010000873.1:0-353 GCA_050485845.1 Pirellulaceae bacterium
AAGACTGTCTTCGGAGCCCATCGAACCGAAAGGCACTCGATATGGGGAAATTCGTCGCAGCCCCCTTTTTTGGGACTCACTCGAAGTGCTCGCTTGGTTGCTCGGTGGCCACTGATCTGGTATTCCAACTATAATGGCTCGCCTGTGGAAAGGGGAGCAACGTCGCCTCTCCCCGGCGGTCAAAAGGCCCAGATGCATGACCGTATGAAAGGGGGCCGACTATCGATGATTCAGCAATTCCTTCCTTCCCCATAAGGTCGAGATATGTACCATTCACCACTCGGTGTTTCGCGGCGAGTTTTGGCGACAGGACTGCTCGGGATGCTGCTTCCCTGGGCTGCGGAAGCAGCCGA
>JBJHCD010000873.1:363-3058 GCA_050485845.1 Pirellulaceae bacterium
ACGAGCAAGTAATGACGGGCGCCGGTGGCCAGTTTCGCTTGGCCGGCGATTACCCTGACGGCGCGGTACTGGAGATCCGTGGCGACGACGGCGCGGGGCGAGTTCGCTGGAAACGCGAGGAGGATGAAGGCCCCCTGGAACTGGACTACCCCGTCCTGGAAAGCATCATCCTGCTGCATGACAACGATCAGCACTTTGACTTCAATTCGCCCAAGGCGTTTCAGGCCCGCGTCGAAGGCTACCGCCGGGAGTATGACAACGTCTTTCTGCTGAACGCCGGCGATGTGTTCACTCGGCACCCACAGCGTTGGGAGGAAAATGGAACGTCGTACGCCGACGACACATCGTGGTACCGGCAACGGGCCCTGGGAATCATCGAACTGATGAACCGCATCGGTTACGACGCGATGACCGTGGGAAACCATGAGCTGGCACATATCGAGAACCATACCCGAGACGCCCTGTCGCTCGCGCGGTTCCCATTGCTGGGGGCCAATGTCGATTTGGCGACGGACAAGCTCCCGCCGCTAACCTCACACATCACGCTGCGAACCGACACGGGGCGACGCATCGGCGTATTGGGATTGTCGACCGGCAGCGGCGAAGGGGTCCGAGTGCGAAAGCCTCTGGAGGTCGTTCCCCAGTATCTGCGTCTGCGAGATGAACACGACGTGCTGGTGGCCTTGACCCACATCGGCTACGCGGCGGACCGCCAGTTGGCCAGGGAGTTTCCCCAGTTCGACCTCATCATCGGAGGACACAGCCATACGCTGCTCGAACAGGCCCTCCTGGAAAACGGCGTTCTGGTGGCTCAGGCGGGAGGGAATCCACACGAGGTGTCCCGAAAGCATCCCAAGTACCTGGGCGTGATCACGCTGACCTTGGAAAACGGCACTTTGAAAAAGAAGCGAGGCGACGTATTCGCACTCCCCCTTCCCGAAGAAGCGGCTGTACCTTAACGGATATTAAATGATATTAGCTGATATTAAACGGACCTTAACGGCTTGTTGGACTTGAACTCCAACCGGGCGAAGCTGTCGCCGCCGCGAGAACTACCTCACACCAAGCCACTCCATCCGAGCCTCTTGCCGTCATGAGGCCGTCATGAGGCCTTAGGACACTTCGCTTTCCGCTGGCGGGACTCGACCGAGGACTCGGAGGCCCAGCCACATGCCGAGCATCATGGGCACGATCAGCCAGCTGACGGGAATTCCCCTGCCGACCGGTAGCGTACCGAAGAGCACGGCACAGATGGCCACCAGCAAGGCATAGGGAATTTGAGTTCGCACGTGAGCAATGTGATGGCAGCCGCTCGCCTGAGATGACAAGACCGTGGTATCGGAGATGGGAGAGCAGTGATCGCCGAAAATTGCTCCCGCCAGGACGCCACCCACGGAACCGAGAAGAATCGGGTGATCTGGACTGAACGGCATGTCGGATTGGCTCAACAAATGATAGGCCGTCTGCACGACCAGCGGCATGAGAAGACTCATCGTCCCCCAGCTCGTCCCCGTCGAGAAGGCAACCACCGACGCCAATAGGAAGACGATCGTGGGGAGTAGCGAAGGAGAGATGGTCGTCTCCAACACCCCGGCCATGAACTGTGCCGTCCCCAAGTGCTCATCATCCGTCAATTGCGAAATGGTCCAAGCCATCCAGAGAATGGCCAGGGCCGGCACGACATGTCGCGCACCCGTAAATGCCGCGTCCGAGATCCGGTGATAGGGGATGGCTCGCAAACCAATCGTGCAGGCAATCGCGGCGAAAAGGCCGCTGAGCGATCCATAGACCAAGGAGACATACGAGTCACCATTGCCAATGATCCTGACCCAATCCATCCAATTCGTGGCACCCCGCAGCGACACTTCGCTCTCGGACGCTCCCGTGAGAATCAGCAGCAGGAGAGTCATGCCGAGTGTGACGAGAATGGGGATCACGGCAATCAGCCAGTGATAGGGGCCGTGAGGCGTTTCACTGTCCGGTGATTCGCTCGCTTTCGCTGTACTCTCGTTATCGGCCTCTCGAAGTCGTCGCCGCTCCGCTCGATACATCGGACCAAAATCTCGCCCCGAGAGCGCGATATAGACGACAAACAACAGACTCCCCCAGGAATAAAACCGATAGGGGATCGTGCGGATGAATATTTCCATCCCATCGACGCCGGCCAACTCGCCGCCGAGTCGCCGGAAGCCATCTTCGATCGCGCCGATTTCGCCGGCGATCCAAGTCGAGATCAGGGCCAGTCCGGAGACGGGGGCCGCCGTTGAATCGACCAGATAAGCCAGCTTCTCTCGACTGATCCGCAATCGGTCAGCCAGAGGACGCATGGTATGACCGAGCAAGAGACAATTCGCATAGTCGTCGATGAAGACGATCAAGCCAAGCAGCCAGGTCATGAATTGTCCGCCACGACGACTTCGAGCCAAAGGGGCCAGCGAGGAAACCACGCTTTGCATCCCTCCCGATTGATGGATGATCCCCACCATCGCGCCCATCATCAGCGTAAAGCAGAAGACGCGCAAATGACTCTCTTCAATGAAGTTCGGCCACAGCAGCGATTCGGTTACCAACACGGTCAGCCGCCAAGGGTTTTGTTCGAGGATCAATCCCCCAATCAAGACTCCGCTCAGCAGCGACACGATGACTCGACGAGTGACGATGGCCAGCAGAATGGCGACCAGCGGAGGCGCGAGAC
>JBJHCD010000874.1:0-3051 GCA_050485845.1 Pirellulaceae bacterium
GCATTACATCCTGGACGAAAATGAATTCCTCTCCCCCTTCGGAATTCGCTCGATGTCCAAGGTCCACTTGGAGCATCCCTATACGTTTTGGGCTGGGGGCGAAGAGCATCGAGTCAGCTATTCGCCGGGTGAATCGACGTCCTATTTGTTCGGCGGTAATTCCAATTGGCGGGGCCCGGTGTGGCTTCCCGTCAATTATCTGATCGTGGAGTCGCTGGAGAAATATCACTACTTTTATGGCGACTCCCTGAAGGTGGAGTGCCCCACCGGATCCGGCCACTGGATGACGCTGGGCGAAGTCGCTCGAGAAATCTCCCGCCGACTAACGCGACTCTTCCTCCGCGACTCCTCCGGTCACCGTCCCTGCCACGGGCGGGAACTCCTGTATCGCGACGACCCCCACTGGCAGGACCTCGTCCTCTTTCATGAATATTTTCATGGTGACGATGGTCATGGGCTGGGAGCGAGCCACCAGACCGGCTGGACCGCGCTGGTCACTCGCCTGCTGGAAGACGAAGCTCGCCAGGGAGGCGATTCCACCTGAGGCCGTCGTCGTGGGACCATCCTGTCGGGACCATCCTGTCGGGACCATCGTCGTGGGGCCGACGGAAGTGGGGCCGACCCACTTCAGCGGGGATGGAGCGGTTCGGTGACGGTGATACCTTCCGTGCCCAACGCCTGCATGAGGTCGGGTAAATCGTAAACCCGCAGCGCGCCGTGGACCGTTTCAGTCAAGTGTTCATTGCCCAGCGGCGCCTCGACGACCTCTGACCAAGAGGAAAGCACGCCCTGCAGTGCCACGGCTTCAAAGTAATCGGATTCGAGTGCGGCGGCGTGCAAGACGGCCAATCCCGCGGTTCCCACGCCGATCACGCGTACCGTTCGACGCTCGCCTTCGGAGACGCCGTACCCATGAAGTAGCCGAGCGGCCGACAGGACATCCTCGGTTCGAATTCCAACGAGCGACTTCCCCAGGAGATAGGCCAACCAGAACGCCTCGCCGTCACGCCCAAAGAGAGGTTCCGACCAGTGCGCGCGAGGCACGTAGGCGAGCGATTCATCGGCCAGTTCTCCCCACCCGGAAAGATCAACGGCCAGCACGAGATGTCCCTGCTGGACCATCTTCTCCATCGCCCCGCCCATTTCAGCATTCGCCTCCTTTCCCCCATCATGAACATATAGGACTGCCTTACCTCGCTCGGATTCGGGTACAAAAGCCAGCGCGGGAAGCGGCGTCTGGTCGGCTGCTTCGAGCAGCATTTTCTCGATCCGATAACCCGACCGATTCACCTGACCCATTGGTCGTGCGGTTCGCGCGGGAATTTCTTCGCTCGACCGCACACCGATCGCCGACCGTACTTGTTCGAGCCATTCCGCGTGAGACGTCCGCAACCGCGTCGCTTTTCGCTGTTCGGCAAGTCGGGCCACTTCCGCGCGATTCAAGTCAAAAACCGACCGCTCGCCGGGAAGGAACATGACCTGACCACGCGGCGTGCACTGGAGATCCGCGTCACTCCAGATGGGAAAATCGGGTTCCGTGATGGCATCATCCTTGCCGAGCAGCCAGCGTCTCATCCAGCGCACGCAGGCAACTCGCAGTGGGGATGTGAAGGAGTGGGGCGAGTCGGCTTCGACCAGGTCGATCCGCTCGGGGTGATCCAGACGTGAAAAAAATCGTTTCCCTTCTCGAAACACCTCCCAAGTTCCTCGGATGTCGAACGTGACGTCGTGGGTCCCCGCCACTAGACAAGTGGGTCGCGGCGCCCGCATGAGCACGTAATCCCCCAAGTCCATGCCAAAGCCGATCTGGCCAAAGATATTCTGCTCGGCATCTTGCGGACCGCTGGTCGCCAGCAACCGCTGAAAGGTCGTCATATAACAGGCGGGCGTGGCACAGGCGATCCGTTCATCCAAAGCCATCAAATAGGCGGTCAAAGTCCCGCCCCCCGACTGCCCCGTGCAGCCGATCCGGTCCGCGTCGATATCGGGACGACTGACCAGATAATCAATGCACCGCATGCCATCGAATATTCGATAAGTGGCCGTATTGCGACCGACAAGAATCGACCCGATCCCCACCAACGTATGTTCCTCGACCGGATTGAATTTCGGGTCGCCGGGGATTCCCTCGAGTCGTCGCAGACTGTTCGGGTTCGTGGGATAGTCGGTGGCAAGCGGTGTCCCATCCGGAGCAAAGGCCTGGTAACGCTCACCTTGACCGATCGGGTCGTAGCAGAAAGCCGCGATGCCGTTCATGGCCATCAGAATGCTGACACGCTGGTAAGCCTCCGAAGCTTTTCCGTTGTAGCTGTGTCCACAGGGAACGATGACGGCGGGGTAAGGGGGAGCGGTATTCGGCAAGTAGAGATTCGCGGTGACATGGTGGTTCGGCTGGCTGGCGAAGATAACCTTCTCCACTCGGTAATCTTCACCCTCCAGTGTTCCAACAATCTGCGGATTCAGCGCGGTCCGCTCGGGAAAGCTTCCGAGTTGCTTGAGAAAGTACTCGCGTCTCAGACGCTGCCAATCCCGCACTTCGTCCGCGGTCCGCACCTTCTCATACAGTTCGCTCCGCCGGGCCAGGGCCACAAAGCACTCCTCCCGCAGCCATGTCCGCAATGTTGGTGGAGAAACAAAAGTGACGTCCGTTGCCGTCGGGAAAACGCGAAGTGATTCATCGGCCAGCGATGGGCTGAACGACACCAACAACACGAACGGAAGCGAAACGAACAGCCACGAAATCCACGGAAGTGAAACGAACCGTCCAAGGGATACACCGAGAAAACGAGGAATCATGTCAGGGTTCCTAGCCAAGGTATTATTGGAGGACTGGCCCTCAAGAAGGGCATAACTTCTTTCACGAAGTGTATCCGAGTTTGCGACCATTCCCGCCACGACTCATCCGGGCCCTCGCCGCCGGAATTGTAACGGTCCTAATCAGAAGATCTGCTGGACTAGTTTACTGCCTGGTGGGAAAGGCCAAGCCCAACAACAGCGGGAAATCCTCTGACAATCTTTCGCGCAGCACCTGCTGCAATGCCAACGCTGGAT
>JBJHCD010000875.1:0-3036 GCA_050485845.1 Pirellulaceae bacterium
CTGGGAAATCTCCCCCCCGGCATGCAGTTCGCCTTGGAAAGTCGTGCCCACACGGTCTTCACGGTGGTGATCATCGCAGCCTTGGTGGGGACCGGAATCATTTCCATCCGCTGGGACGAGGGGGGCCCCGAGTTGGGATTGGATCAGGATCGAGCCCGTCAACTTGGCAGCCAAGCCGTCGATCGGTTCCGCGACTCCGATTGGTCCCTAGGGGTGAGGTCCGAATGGCGGGACCACTGGGCCAGTCAAGGAACGAATCAATGGGACGATGAATGGGAAGACGGATGGGAAGACAAATGGCAAGATCCATCGCAAGCCGAGTGGACGGAAAATTGGGAGAAGCTGCGGGGCCAGGTTCAGCTCGGGTCGGGCGGAGTGGAGACGAGGCCGGGTCGGTTATCCCCGCCGCCACCTGAATGGAGGCCCCCTTCGATTGCCCGTAACGGATCGACGACGAACCGGGATGTGCAACAGCCGCTGAACGTGGATCGGGATCCGCCGTCTCCTCCTTTCTGGAGGCTCGGCGCGGACGATCCTTCCGGCGGAAGGGGGACATGGCGTTGACGACGGTCGAGTTCGATAGTCTTGAGCAGGAGGCCTATTTAAATCTCTGGCGGACCTATGACCGCCTGAAGGCCCTGGAGGAAGATGTCTTCGGTCGTCATGCCTTGTCCGCTCAGCAGTACAATGCCTTGCGGCTCCTGGCGGCCGCCCATCCGGGGACCCTGCAGACCTTGAATCTCGGCTCGCTGCTCGTCTCTCGTTCCCCCGACATCACGCGGCTGGTCGATAGACTGGAGCAGCGAAAGTTGGTCCGGCGGGCTCGTCCTCCGGAGAACCGGCGAGTGGTTGAAGTCGGGATCACACCGGCCGGCCAGCAGCTTCTGGCCGACATGGCCGAGGAGGTCCGGCAGTGCCATGTCGCTCAGCTGGGCCATCTCACTTCGACGGAACTGAAGTCGCTGATTCACCTGCTCAAGGCGGCTCGCCGTCCCCACGAGCCTCCTTCGACATGAAGAGGGCCATGACGAGAGCCATGAAGAGGGCCTCCCAGGTGAAACGAGTTTGGCAGGCGGGCGAGCCAGTGCCATGGTCGGTCGAGCAGCCGAGTTCTCGTTTCCCACTGGGGTTGCTGATGAGGGGCAGGCTTGTTATTTTCCGCCTCCGCGTGGATGGCGGGGGCCTTTCTCCAATGGATTGATGTCGATTGCAACCCATAGGCAGGGAATCGCGAACCGCCACCGGCAGCTCACCGCTCCCTTCATCGAAACTTCGGTTCGTTCTCATTCTCCGATCTCTTCGCATCGCGTCAGATTCTTAATGTCTGGTTACTCCCATCACATCAATGGCGATTCGGGGGCGGCGGGGAGAGTCCGCGGCGCGACCATTCGTCTCGACCAGTGGTTCACGTGGAGTCGGTTCTGGCTGGTCGTCGGGCTCTTGGTGGTCGGCGGCGCCGTGGGATGCACGGATCTTGGCAAGCGAGTTCGGGAGCGAGAGCGGATTCCCTGGCGGGACGAGGAGCTAATGGAGAATCTGCGGCCTCCCCGAGTCCTTGTCGAGTCGTTTTGGGACGCAACGCCACCGCCGGAGGAGGATCCCGAACGGATGGTGGGGGAGGTAAATGCCTCGGCTGAATTGGAGTTGGACGACGTCATTCACGAGGTGCTACGAATCCATCCGACGTTGGAAGCGGCCGAGGCGGCTTGGCAAGCCGCGTTGGAGGTTCATCCCCAGGTCACCGCCTTTCACGACCCGAACTTTCGATTCCTCAATGGTCCCACTCTGTTCGGCAACAACAACGGGGCACATCTCTGGCGACTGCAGTTCTCGCAGGAGGTCCCCTGGTTCGGAAAGCGGGGACTGCGAGGGGAGCTCGCGGACCATGGCGCCGAGTCGGCTCGACTCGATATCGTGATGGCTCGGCGGAAACTGCACAGTTTGGCCACCGACACCTTTTTGGCGTACGCGTTGGCCGAGCGGACCTATCAGTTGGCGATGGAAGACCACCGATTGGCTCGTCAGGAGCAGTTGAGCCGCCGAGTGCAATTGACCAGTGCCGAGGAGGGAGGGGGTTCGGACGAGCGGTCGTTGGAGGAGTTGGAAATTGCCGAGCTGGAGGTGTTGGAGCTGGATCGGAAGCGGGACCAATTGGAACGGACTCGGCTTGCGGCTCGTCGCCGAATGAACGTTCTCTTACGCCGCGACCCCAGAATGCCTCTCCCCTCGCCTCGGTTGCCGGAACTTCCGGACGAGGTTCCGGAGGAGGAGGTTGCCGTCAACGTGGCGTTGGCGAGTCGTCCGGAAATCCACGCGGCCCGCACGCGCGAGCAGTCGGCGGTGGCCCAGTCGGCGCTGGCCTACAAGGACTTTTATCCCAATTTGATCTTCGTGGGACGTTTCGACACGAACGCCGACCAGTTCTGGTGGCCGGAAAAACTGAACCTGCGTCCTCAAGTCGGCATCTATCTCTATCCTCCGCTGCAGCAGGGCCGACGTTGGGCTCGGGTACGGCAAACGGAGGCATTGATTCGGGCCGAGAGTATCAAACGACGGATGCTGGAGGATCAGATCCGGGACGAGATTCAGGAGATCTATGTCGACCTGGAGCATATGAACCGCCGTCGCGATACGATGAATCGGCTGGTGGCGGCGGCCGAGCGGAGGGTGAATTCGCGAGACGACTGGGTGGTGTTGTCGGGGGCCGAGCAGACGAAGGACTTGATTGTGGCTCGGCGAAAACTGGTCCAGTATCAGCTGGAGCAATTGGCGGTCGATTTCGAATGGCAGCAGCAGGTGGTGAAGCTATATAATCTCATGGGGGACGATATGTGGCTGCACGATCCTCGCAATCAGCTTGCTGAAGTTCCAGGTGTCTCCCCCGAAGCCTTGGGTGACTCGGGAAGTGGCCCCGAGGGGGATCCTCATCGGATGAGTTCCCGACCTGGTCGTCATGAGCTGGAGGGAGTCAGCTCGGCCTCGATTCGGCCGGCACCGGAATTCAATGCGGAACCGGCTTGGCAGTCCCTCCAGCCC
>JBJHCD010000876.1:0-3028 GCA_050485845.1 Pirellulaceae bacterium
CCTGAATGTTTCCTTCCACCGATGCCCGGAGGATCGCTCGAAGCTGTGCTCGAAACGACGAGACATTGCGGAGGGAGAGCCGGATGCTGCGGAGGCCGAGACAGGGATTTTTCTCTTCTGTCACGGGAGGGGATTTTCCGAGCTTATCCGCCCCCAGATCAAACGTGCGTATTGTGATGGGACGAGGTGCCATATGCCGAGCCACTTCCGAGTAGGCTTGGAAATGTGCCTCCTCCGTCGGCTCGGAATCCTCTCCCAAGTAGAGGAATTCGGTCCGGTAGAGCCCGATCCCATCGGCTCCCCGCTGCAGGCAGGCTTCCACGTCTCGAGGGAATTCGATATTCGCCCCGATGTGAATTCGAACTCCATCGGTCGTTTCCGCCGGAAGGTCGCGGAGCCCCTCCAGGCTGGCCGCCTGCAGCCGATGAACCTCCACTTCCTGGCGATATCGGGCAATCGTCTCCTCGTCGGGACGGATCGTCATCTGCCCCCGGTCACCATCCACGATGACCAGGTCCCCCGGATTCACTTCGGAGAGAAAACGGCCGATCCCGACCACTGCGGGAAGTGCCAGCCCGCGAGCCATGATCGATGTATGTCCCCCGGGACCACCCGCTTCCGTGGCAAAGGCCAGCACAAACCGTCGATCCAGATTGGCCGTCTCGCTCGGCGTCAAATCGTGGGCCAACACAATGACCGGGACCGAGAGATGCCCCAGTTCCTCGTGAGGTCGTCCGAGGAGGCTACGGAGCAGGCTCCGCTCGATGTCCGCGATGTCATGTGCCCGCTCGGCCAAGTGGGGGTTGTCCAGCCCCTGGAAGATTTGGACGTACTTGCCGAAGGTGGTCGCCACGGCATGCTCGGGCGAATATCCCTGATCGGCCACCAGCGTCTGTAGCTCGCTGGTCAGCCGAGGATCTCGCAAGAGTTGCAGATGTGCGGAAAAAATCGCGCCGTACTGATCTCCCAACTGGGAAGAGATCAGTTGCCGGTTGCGATCCATTTCCTCGGCAACCGCCTCGGTCGCCTGGGTCAATCGAGCCAGCTCGTCATCCACCGCGTCTTGGGACACGAATCGGCGGGGGATACGGATCCGCTCCTGATCAATGATCAGGGCTTCTCCAATCGCCACGCCGGGCGACACTGCGATACCGAGCCGGATCATCATGGGGTCTTGGTGACGCGGAAAACGCCGAGCGACGGGGAGGGGGATCTCGCCATGCCGCCGGCAGGGATAAGTTCTGATTTCCCGTAACCGGGAGAAGAGTTTACGGACCTGGGGGAGAGCCTCCGGAGCGTGACGAGCGGTTTGCCGACTGCGACTCAACCCCCTGTTCCTCGTCCGACTCCAAATCTTCCTCCGCGAACCCATTCTCCACCAACTGCACCAGCGCCTCCAACACGGAGGAGGCGTTCTCCCCCATTACATGGAGGGTGAGGCGAGTTCCTTGAACGGCGCCGAGCGTGAGGATGGAGAGAATGCTTTTGCCATCCACCCGCTCCCCGTCCCGCTCAATTTCGATCTTGGCTTCAAATTGGTTGGCTAGAGTGACAAACGCGTGAGCCGGGCGAGCATGTAGCCCCTGACGGTTCGCGATCACCACCTCCCGATACGCAGCTTCATCCGACATTACATCAATCACTCCCATGCGAGGGACCTCCGCCGGCTCCTGGAAAGCTTGCCAAAAACCAAAGCTGTCGTCCACGCGGAACGAACCAACGGAAGCCTCGACAACCGCAGCCTACCCCTGCGAGTTCGGGTCGAGTGGATCGGGGAAGTTCTTCGGAACCGAACTGGGGACCGCGAGAAACCCCGAATCGCTCGTAATTTGGAGCTACGAGACAAACTGATTGTTGTCGGCTTCTTCCAACAACTGCTGGATGTCCTCCGCCGTCTTCGATTGCTTGAGGAAGCGGCAGAACGTGTCGTCTCTCAACTGCCGAGAGATGTTTTCCAGGGCCCGCAGATGGTCGCCTGGACGATCGGGAGGCGAGATCAACAAGAAGAAAAGCTGGACCTTCTCGCCGTCAAGACTTTCAAAATCGACCCCGTCCACGCTGACACCGACGGTCCCGACGAGCCGATCGACACTCGGATGCTTGGTATGGGGAACCGCCACGCCGCGACCGATCCCCGTGCTGCCAAGCTCCTCCCTCTTCATGATCGCCTTGACAATGCTTTCCTTGTCTTGGCGACTGATTTGGCCGGCCGCCACCAGAGCTTCCACGAGCTCGTCGATGACGCCATCCTTTCCCACCTCTGCCAATTCAGCCTTGATGGCCTGAAAGCAGACAAAATCACTGAACTTCATAATAATGTTCCTTATCTCGAGGTGCGGCCCCTCCGCCGAATTGTTCCTCGCCCCCCTGAGCAGACACCCCGTGGCGACGGCTAGTCTCGCTCTCCCTCCGGTTCGAGCGTGACCTCGATCTGTTTCCGCCCAGGGACTCGATGCCCAGTTATTCTCTTTTCCTTGTGCTTTCGCAGTTGTTGTTCAATCTTGTGGACCGAGCCGTCCAGTGCCGCAAAGAGACTACTGGCCGTCTCCGTTGCCACAAAGTCCGTCGCATGCTCCGCCGTGACATGCACTTCCACGGATGGAGAATCTTCATGCTCCAGATCCACCGTCACTTGAATCGAAGTGACACGATCAAACAAGCGAATCAGCTTCTCCACCTTCTCCGTGATTTTTTCCTGAGTGCCGGCGCTCAAGTGTCCGTGGCGAGCTGAAATATTTACCTGCACCGACTTCTCCTTATTCAAAACCCGAAGTCTCGCAACGACTTCAGCGGGAGTTCTTCAATCGATCGGAATCAAGCGAAAAGGGAAATGGCCACCCCACGCGTCGCACTTCCACGACATGGGTCGGCAAGTCTCCATTCTAATAACGCCCCCGTGGAGCGACAAATCCAATTCGTCCATCTCCATCGCCGCGACCAACAAGTCCCAGCGGGCTTCCGAGTCCATGGCCGGGACACACCCCACCGAAGTGGGCAAGCGAAAAGGCCACGACGACCGGCGTCACCT
>JBJHCD010000877.1:0-3027 GCA_050485845.1 Pirellulaceae bacterium
GTACCAAGTGACCGGCAGCGTCTTTCCCTCTTCGTCCAGCGGCAGCCACAGGAAGCGGATCGTGGAGACATTGGGAGAGCGATGCGTTCCGCCGGCGTCGCTCCAAGGGAATTCGCGATTTCCGTTCCCGAAGGGCTCGGAGCCATTCGCGGAAATGTTATACGAGGCGGAGTGGACCCCAGGCAGGGCTCCGTCCCAATCCTGATAGGCCTTGGGCATTTCCTCCTCCGTGTAGAGAAGGAGTCGGGGGTCGTCGAGTAGTTTTTGGACTTCCGGCGAGTTGACTCGAGGGAAGAGGGCCCGCAGTTTCTGATCTTTCTTGGCCGACATGAGTCGGGGAGGGGCGGCGGCCGGAGTCTTCTCTTGGTTTTCTGGTTCGTCAGCCTGGATGATTGGGCTCCCCATCCAGGTGATGCTCAGGGCCAGGGTGAGTTGCCACGTCAATTGACGCCACATTACGACATCCTCCTAGTGCGTTTTTGAAACGAGTCGCAAGAGACATCCTGTCCACGACACAAAACGCTTCGCGGTCTTGACGTACGTTCCGCTGGGGAGCGGGTTTGTCTTTCGAACGGCAAGGACCGGTTGTCTGTCGACTGGCTTTCGGCGGGGGGTGGACGATCCAACTAGCGGGTTAGGCGAGTTGACACGACCCGACAACTGCGTTTTGCTCTTTCAGCTCGTGCTGGAATCAAACTGGTCCGCGAGATATGACTGCCAACTCCGTGCGGCGGACCCACGAGTGACCTGAGGCCGGATAATTTACGGGACCGACAAAATTAATCCAGTAGCCCCAGGTCACCTGACTGTCATGGTCGCACGAGTTGGAGGAGGATCCGCGGCCCCATCGATGGGTCGTCTGGAAGGGGGGATTTGGGCAAGATGCCCCGTTTGGTCGCTCTGCAAGCTTCAGCCATTTCAGGGCTTAGGAGTCCCCTTCCCGAATCGGCGGTCTACGCCCCTCAGAAAAACTGGGCGATTTAGGAAGGGGCGTGATTTTTCCCCAAAATTTCCTGGAAGAATGCGAAAAGGGGAGTTCACAGGGCCCTGGTCCCCTCGGGAATCCGCTCGGGAAGCGCCGGCAAACCGACCGCGAGGGATTCCGCATCGAGGCATTCCTGCTATACTCTTTTGTCCCCGGGGGGCGAGTCGGTGGAGAGTACGTGGAGAGTCGGTGCGGGGTAGAGCGGTCACGGTCGGCTTGTCTCCGAGCCAACTCGCGGGCGGCGGAATGCCACGAATGCCTCCACTTCACGCCAGTTCCGAGGAGCGGCAAGCTCCGAGGAACGGCGTGCACTCGTTCCGAGTGGTCAGGCATATTGACGAGGGTGTAGCTCAGTCGGTAGAGCAACGGACTTTTAATCCGTAGGTCTTGGGTTCGAGTCCCAACACCCTCACTTTTTCTCAAGTACCATCAGCTCGCAAGCAGCGTAACGCTCGCCGTTTCGCAATCTCTCTTCCAATCCGAAGCCAACCGATGGTTTCTTCCCGGAACATCTCGGGTCATCCGAAGCCATCCCCAACAACCGTCGCTCCCGGAACCGGAAGGCGAGACACCCGGTTCCGCCATCACACCTCCCCCCCGCGCAGAACAATGTCACGAGCCGGAACGGCTCCGTTGCGGAGATGGCCTCGGCGTGATAATGTGGCTAGGCCACAGGTTTAGGTGTTGCTGCCGAGGGACCGATCAAAGGAGGGGGGGCGACCGAGGGAATTGGTGGCGCATGGCAGACCCCAATCTCTGAAGTTTTCAGAAAGCCCAGCGAGAAAGCCCAGCGATGGACGCTCAATGTCTCCAGCACGTGCTGACCGACAAAGAACGCGAATTCTTCAATACACAGGGATACCTGGTTGTCGAGAATGCCTTGCCGCCCGAGTTCACCAGTCGGTTAATTGAGGTGATTGACCGGATCGACCAGCGCGAGCGAGCCCCCGATCGGCGAGGCACTCTGATGTCGTTTGCCAACATCATCCATGAGGACGATGCCTTTGTCGAACTGCTCGACCTGCCGACCATCTTCCCGAAGGTGTGGGGCGTCTTGGGCTGGAATATCTATTTGTACCATTCGCACCTGGACATCACTCCGCCTGCCGGTGAGCGGTCCGCCGACCCCGGTTCCAAGATTTGGAGCGTCGCCTGGCATCAGGACAGCATGCGGGTCAACGACGAAATGGAAGTCGATCCTCGGCCGCGGCTCTCCGTGAAGGTCGGTTTCTATCTGACCGATGTAAGCCGGCCCGGCCGAGGCAACACGCTGATCGTGCCTGGTTCTCACCTCTGCAACCAGATCGATTGCCCCGCCGACGGCGTCTCGAATCCGGCTGGAGCCGAACCGCTGTGCGTCCCGGCGGGTTCGGCGGTGATGATCGACCGCCGCATCTGGCACTCGCGCAGTCCGAACGAATCGGCGGTCACTCGGAAGGTGGTCTGGCTGGGATACAGCTATCGCTGGCTGAAGCCGAAGGATGCGATGACCGTCGCGCATCTCTATCCTCGTCTTGACCCGATTCAGCGGCAGCTTCTGGGAGACGGCGTTTCGGCCAACGGGGTGTACGACCCGGTCGATGCCGACGTTCCCTTGCGTGGCTGGCTGGAACAGAAGTTCCCCCGCGACGCGACGCCATCTCCGCACGGCGCCGCCCAGTCACGTCCACCGGCAATGGTCCGCGGAAAAAACACAGGCCGCGAATAGCCTCGCAAGGCTTGCCCACAAGCCGATACAACGCGGTCGCCTCGCGCGGAAGGATTCAAAAGGGGAAGAGGGGTAGCCGGCAAGTCATGAAACCCTCGGGGGATGACAAGTTGCTGCTATTTCTGAGCGAAGGCCTGCTGGAACAGCTCGTCACGAAACTGGCCCGGAACCTTCCCTTCGGCGGCGTAGAGATAGAGCGCGGTGATAATAATGGCGTTCAGAGCCGAGGAAACTAGCGAAATAATCAAGATCCCGAACAGCCCGACCGCAATCGCGAAGATCCCCAAGGCCACTTGCTCCGACAACAGCGCAACGATTCCCGCCACGATGGGGA
>JBJHCD010000878.1:0-3024 GCA_050485845.1 Pirellulaceae bacterium
GCCGTCGATCGTTATCGAACCGGTGATTTGCCGAGTGCTCGACGAATCATGCCGATTTGGCCGGCGTGAAGCATTTCATGAGCGGGCGCCATGAGCAGTGATCCCAGCTTGTTCGGATAAACCATGTAAGGAGCCGGCAGCGATTCTGACAACACTTCGGCACTGTACGTCGGAATCAGCTCCATCGCCTTGTCGTGCACCCCGGCATAGACTCGGCGGATCTCCGCCACCGTCGGGTGCCCTTCCACGGCCCCCCCTTCCTCGGCTGCGGAAACGGGAACGGACCCCTTTTTGAACTGCTTGAAAAAGTCGTTGCTGATGAACTCCTGGTCCTCCCGCTCCTTGCCTCGGATTCGCAGGATCGTCAGCCCGTATTGGGCCATCGCGATATGTCCGACTTGCCAGGCAATATGCCCGGTGCAGCCCGGCACTTCCTTCATCCAAAGCTCGTCTTCCACGTCTTCCAGGAGGGTCAGCGTATATTCCCGGGCCGCCTGTATCTGTTGACGGGCCAGTTCAGCCAACAATGTCATCGAATCTGCCATCGTTCCTGCTCACTTTCTCGCTCTTGTTCCCTGGCGGGGCGCGAAACGGATTGGGGGTCGCGCGATGCCGCCTCTTCCCATCGGTCACCTTGTCCCTCACAAAGTCTCCGACGATGATAGGGGGGAGATGACGGAGGTAGGGGTGACCCGCCGGCTCGCCCGCGAGCCGATGGACCCGCCACCGAGTTTAGTGCTCGGCGGCACGGAGACCAAGCCGTCCAGGCTCGAGAATCCGTCATCCCGAGTCAAGCTGACCGTGGGTCGCCGGGAAGCGTCGAAAACGGTAGGAAATCGCAAAGTAGAGTATCAACGGAAGTTTGCATGGGACGTTCTCTGTTTGTAATTCGGGGTGGTTATGTCTATGACCCTCAGAATGGCGTCGACGGTCAAGTCCGGGATATCTGGATCAGTGGCGGCAAGGTGATAGCCCCCCCGACCGATCCTGACGAGCGGCCCGACCGAGTTCTCAATGCGTCGGGGCTCGTCGTCATGCCGGGGGGCATCGACATGCACTGCCATATCGCCGGCCCCAAGGTCAACACGGCCCGCAAGATGCGACCGGAGGAGAAGCGTCGCGACGAGCCGGTGCGGCGGACGGCCACCACGCATAGCGGCACGATGGGGAGCGTTCCCAGCACGTTCGCCACGGGATACAAGTACTTGGGGCTTGGCTATACCACGGCCTTCGACGCGGCCGTCCCTCCCCTTTCGGCTCGCCATGCCCATGAAGAATTCGAGGATACTCCCTGCATCGACAAGGGATTCTTCGTGCTGATGGGGAATAATCACTATGCGATGCGAGCCATTCAGAAGAACGACCCGAATCAACTGCGCAATTTCATGGGTTGGCTCCTGGGGGCCGCCAAGGGATATGCGCCCAAGCTGGTCAATCCCGGGGGAGTGGAAGTCTGGAAGAGCCAGGCTGCGGGGAACGTGAAGCATTTGGACCAGGTCGTGGAGCCCTACCAGGTCACACCGCGCCAGATTATCCGTGAACTGACCGCCGCCGCCAACCAATTGGGACTACCCCATCCAGTCCACATTCACTGCAACAACCTGGGAATGCCGGGAAACTGGGCGACCACGCTGGAGACGATGAAGGCCCTGGAAGGACATCGGGGCCATTTGACTCACATCCAGTTCCATAGCTACGGTGGCGGCGACGCGGACGAAAGCACTTTTTGTTCACGCACTTCGGAACTGATCGAGTACATCAACACACATCCGAATGTCTCCGTCGATGTCGGGCAGGTGCTGTTTGGCGACACGACCAGCATGACCGGCGACGGGCCCTTGGGCTATTACCTGCACAACGTCTACGGCACCAAGTGGTTCAGCGCGGACACGGAAATGGAATCGGGCTGCGGAATCGCGCCGATCACCTACCGCAACAAGAGCCTCGTGCATGCCTGGCAATGGGCGATCGGCCTCGAATGGTATCTCGCCGTTCAAGATCCCTGGCGAGTCGTCATGAGCACGGACCATCCGAATGGAGGTTCGTTCCTGGCTTATCCTCAGATCATCCGACTTCTGATGGACCGTTCCTTCCGGACGGAGATACTCAACACGGTCCATCCCACCGTGCGTGAGAAATCGCAACTGCGACATCTCGACCGCGAATATACCCTAAACGACATCTGCATCATTACTCGGGCCGGTCCGGCTCGGCTCCTGGGCCTGACCAACAAGGGGCATCTTGGAGAGGGGGCCGACGCGGACGTGACGATCTACACGCCCCACGAGGACAAGCAGCAGATGTTCGAGTTGCCTCGGTATGTCATCAAGGCGGGAGAGGTGCTGGTCGAGGAGGGAGAGATTCGCCAAACCACGGATGGCAAGACATTGCACGTCGCCCCAGGTTATGACCGGGACGTGGAGACGAACATTGCCGAGTGGTTCGAGCAGTTCTATTCAATCCGCTTCCGAAATTATCCCGTTTCCAGTGAATACCTGCTTGCCGCCGAGCTGATGGGCTGCTCGGCCGGCGATGCCGAAGAATAGGACAAACGGGAAGTCGTTCGAAACTTTCGGCAAATAACTCGTCAGAGAGTCGTCCTTTGCTCCGCGAAAGAGCTCGCACTTTCGCGAAAGGTGACACGAGTGTCTCGATGGATGCTCACTCCCGCAAGCCTGCCAGGTTCAATGCCCGCTGGTAGTCTTCGGGATGATTCAAGTTCAAGAAAGTATGCAGCAGCGGATCGACGCCCCGCAACTCCTCCACGGGAACTCGCCGGGTGGCGACCCGTTGAAACAAGGCGCGGGGGCGAAGTTCACCCGCCTCCAGTAGCTCGCGCACGATCGCTCGAACCGATACTCGGTACATGGCGGCCAGCGGGTGGGCAAATTCGGATTCCACCGGCACGACGACATCATGGTCCGCTCGGCAGTTCTCCAGAAACCGAATCACGTCAGGGACCAGCAACGGGACATCGCAACTGGTGACATAAGCCGCTTCCATGTCCGGAGAGGAGGCTGCCAA
>JBJHCD010000879.1:0-3010 GCA_050485845.1 Pirellulaceae bacterium
GAATGCTTGAATGCTTGAATGCTTGAGAAGCTTGAATACTTGAATACTTGAATACTTGAAAGCAACTCCGGGTGGCCGGCCTTCGCCATTCAGCGAAAAGAACTGACTCCCCGCGGCCCCCCCAGGGTCAACTTGAAGTCCCTGCAATGAAGGACGAATGCACATGAAGTCAGCCCATATTCTTCAAGACACCCGTCAAAGAAATCTCCAAGAGGCTCTTCAACGAGATCTCCGAGAAGATCTCCAGCAACTCGCGAGATCCCACGACTCGCGGACCCATTCGAGTTTTGCTTTCGAATTCGGTTTCGAATTCGGCTTCGGCTCCAATTCGACTTCCAGCCGACGAACTGCCGGTATGTCCGCCGGAAGCATGACCGAGCCGATGACCAGGCGGATGAATTGGCTGGCCGCCCCGCTGTTGGCCATCCTGGTGTTGGTGGGGCTGGGTGCCGCGCCGAGTGGCAGGACCTTGGGGGTCGAGATGGAGCCGATTGAACTGGGTCGGCCGGAGCGGTTGGAGGTGTTTCCGGCCGAATTCACTCTGCGGGGGCCTCGAGAGAAGATTCATCTTGTGGTGACGGCCATCTACGAAGATGGTTCTCGGCAGGATGTCACTCGAATCGCGGACTTCCAGGTTTCGCATCCGGATTTGGCGGAGTCGCGTGAGAACGTGATTTACCCGAAGGCGAATGGCACCACGACGGTGGAGATTCATGTCGATACCTGGGAGGCCACGACAACCATTCATCTCGTGGACCAGGAGAAGCCGCGGCCCCTTTCGTTTGAATATGACGCCATGGTCGCCCTTTCGAAGCAAGGGTGTAACTCGGGCGCCTGCCATGGTTCTCCCAGCGGAAAAGGGGGATTTCGGCTCTCCCTGCGAGCCTTTGATCCGGTGCTCGATGAGCTGACACTGATTCGCGAGGACTATGGGCGGAGGATCAATCCGCTGGAGCCTGAAGAGAGCTTGTTATTGCAGAAGCCACTGATGAAGGTCCCGCATGGAGGTGGATTGAAGATCCGCCGAAGCGATCCGGCCTACAAGGTCCTGGAGGACTGGATTGCCGAGGGGGGACGCACCGATTCGGCCGATCAGGCTCGATGCGTCAAGATCGAGGTCTATCCCTCCAGTGGTCGAGTGCTCCGTCGTCCGGCCCACACCCAGCAGTTGTGTGTGTTGGCCCATTTTTCGGATGGCTCGATCCGGGACGTGACGGAGATGGCCGTCTATGAAAGTTCCGACGAGGAGGTAGCCGAGGTCGGCGCAGACGGCTGGGTGGTTGGAAAGGATCGAGGCGAGGCGGCCATTGTGGTTCGCTACCTGGAATTCATCGAGTCCAGCTTCCTGACCTTCATTCGTGATGTCCCTGGATATACCTGGTCCGATCCGCCGGTGAACAACTATGTCGACGAGTTGGTCCATGACAAGTTGCGAAAGCTGCAGTATTTGCCCTCGGAACTTTGCACGGACGAGGAATTCGTGCGTCGCGTCTATCTCGATGTGATCGGAATTCCGCCGACGATCGAGGAGGTGCGCGAGTTCCTTGCGGATGGCTCGGTGGACAAGCGAAGCCGGTTAATCGACCATCTGCTGGAACGTCCCGAGTATGCCAAGTTCTGGGCATTGAAGTGGGGTGACTTGTTGCGATTGACGGTCGGTCAAGTCGGTGGGGAAGGAGTGCATAAGTACCATCGCTGGGTCGAGCGGGCGATTGAGAGCAACATGCCTTACGACGAGTTTGCTCGAGAATTACTGACCGCGTCGGGGAGTACGCTGAGCAATCCGCCGGCGAACTTTTACCGAACCGCGAGTGATGAGAACGACTGCGTGGAGACCGTTTCCCAAGTCTTCTTGGGGGCGAGAATTCAGTGTGCCAAGTGTCACAATCATCCGTTTGAGCGCTGGACACAGGACAACTACTACGGCATGGCGGCTTTCTTCAACCGCATCCAGCGGAAGAAGTCGCCTCGCAGCGATGAGCTGGTTGTCTGGACATCGAGTCAGGGAGAAGTCGTGCAGCCCCGCACGCAGGAAACGATGAAACCGTGGCTCCCGGGGGAAGGGAGCGAGGAGATTCCGGCCGAGGAGGATCGCCGAGTGAAGTTTGCCGATTGGCTGACTCAGCCGGACAATCCCTTCTTTGGCAAGATCGAGGTGAATCGAATCTGGAGTCATCTCTTTGGACGGGGGATCGTGGATCCTCCGGACGATTTCCGAGATTCGAATCCTCCCTCGAACGCGGAACTGTTGGACGCCCTGGCCGAGGACTTTGCCCAGCAGGGATTCGATCGCAAGCAGATCCTGCGGACGATTCTGAACAGTCGAACCTATCAGGCCAGTTTCCAACCGAACGACTTCAACGAAGACGACGTCAAGTATTTCTCGCACTTCCAGCCGAGGATGCTGAGCGCCGAACAACTTCTGGATTCCATCGGACAGACGACAGGGGTTCCGGAGCAATTCGGAGGCCTGCCCGCGGGAACTCGGGCCACTCAGCTGCCCGCCCCGGACCTGGTCAAACACGACTTCCTCAAGGTCTTTGGCCAACCAGAGCGTCAAACGGTCTGTGCCTGCGAGCGGACCAGCGAATCGAATCTGGGGATGGCAATTCAGTTTTTCAACGGTCCACTGATTTACGAGAAGCTAAAGCATGCCGAGAACCGGTTCCGCCAGCTTGCGGCCGCTGGACTGGACGATGAGTCCATTATTCGGGAGCTGCATTTGGCGGCGGTTAGCCGCGAGCCGAGTATCGCGGAGATCGAGGCCAGCCTGAAGCACATCGAGGCGAAACGCGAGGAGGTCGCTCAGCATATCGAGCAGCTTCAAGCCACCATTGCGGGACTGGAGCAGCAGCAGGCCGAGTTGCGTGGTGGTGTTGTCGAGCAATTGCGGCAGACCAAGCTGGAAAGTGTTCCCGAGGTGATTCGGCAGGATGTCGCCACGGCCCTGGCGACGGGCGAGGAAGATCGTTCGGAAGTCCAGAGTTACCCGATCGAGAAGTTCGCGCCG
>JBJHCD010000880.1:0-3009 GCA_050485845.1 Pirellulaceae bacterium
ACACTTCGGCGTGGGGCCTCGAAATTAAATAACGATAGTTCTGGCGGGTGGAGCTTAAGTACTTCCCCGCTTCCGGTTCGATCTAGGGTTCATCGGGCCGTCCAAGTGGAACTCGCGTCGTCAATGGCGGTCACGCAGTTTGGGACGCCCAATGGTTAGGCGATGTTCTTCCGTGTGGAATGTGGAATAGGGAGTCTTGAATGCCGAGAGGATTTGTTGGGAGCGTGGTGGCTCTGTTGATGGTGGGCGCCGCTGGACCGTTCGCGGCTCGGACGGCCGAGGCGGGGGTGGTGCACACCTTTGACTTTTCGGGCGAGTCGAGTGGGGGAGTCGGATCGGCGACCATGAAACTGAGTGTTCAATTTGATGCACAGCTCGATCAATGGATCCTCACGGCCGTCGTGAATAATACCTCCCCGACAACGACAGCAGGGGGGGGATTGAACATGCCGGGGATCACGGCCTTCGGTTTCGAGCTGGACCCGCTGGTGGCATGGAGCCAATGGAAGCTGGAAGGTCAGCACTACGATTCCAAGACGAAAGAATTGCACAATGAGGTCCTGGCCAGTGACTCGACCAGTGGTGAACGTTGGGTGATCGACAACGCTCATCTTGGAAAGTCGGTGGAACTCTCTTACATCGCCCAGACTGATCATGCTCACTTTGGCGCCCTGTATAACGCGGACCTTGTCGCGGAAGGAACGCCCGTCACCGGCGGCCCGCCGAACGGTGCTCCCAGGGCCTATTACACGACAGCGATGCTGACGATGTGGTTTGATGACCAACCGGAATTCTCCTTCTTTCCGGCAGGGAGTGGTAATCCTGTTGCCGGTTCACCCTATGTGCGGATGATGCGAGTGGGCGATAAGCAGGAGGGAAGTCTTCGGCTGACGGGAACGGAAGTGGTCATTCCCGATCCGGGCCCCCTGCCTGGGCCGATTCCGGGACCGGAACCTGGGCCCGAAGTGGCGGCGACTCCCGAGCCCTCCAGTCTTTTGGTCTGGGGTGGAGCTTTGGTGGGGCTGGCTCTCATGCTTCGCCGCCGAAGGACTCAGGTCATTTAGGGCCCAGGGGATTTCGTATCAAGAAAGAGTTCATCACGGGACGCTGCGACACATGGGTCGGAGCGTCCCTTTTTATTTTTCGAGCTTCTACTGCCACGGACGGTCGTGCCGATTTTTCCCTTTTTTCTCGTGTAGCGAATCGACTGGCGGTGACGATACTCCCCTAGGGTGATTGCCCGAGCGTCGAGAGGCTATCGGCGGAGACGGACGGAAAAAACGCAGCGGAAGCACTCATGATGTGGTCACGAAAACCGGTTGACAGTCGCAAGTCGTCTCGACCTGGCGCCCGAGCCACACTCCGTGATTGGAACCGACGGCTGACGTCGCTAGGCGGCGTGTCCGGGGCGAAACCGCTGGGTGGGTTGCTCCTCTGGGGAAGTCTGGCCTTCGCCGGCTGCGCTACGCCACCCCTTCTCTGCCAGACCGACTGCCATGTTCCCCGCGGCGTGGCCCGGCATCATGCCGGCCCCAAGATGGCTCGGCCGATTCTTCCCCACCGCAAGGGGCATGTCTGGGCGGTTCATGCCGCCGATTTCGGCTACAGTCAGACATTCTGGCAACGATTCCCCGGAGTACCCGCCCATCATGAGATGATGCCGTGGGCCGAGGAGATACCGCAGGCCGAGCAGGCTGATGAAGAATGGCGCGACCGAGGTCCGGAACGAGATTCAGGTGAGCGGGAGGACGAACTGGATTCCTTGCCGTCCCCCAGTGACCAGGCCGTGCCACCTCGGGGCATTGAGCTGGACGAACCACCGGACTTTTTCGACGCCGAGCCTGAGGATGGAGCGATCGAAGAGGATTCGGATGAAGAATTCGATCTTCCGCCCTTCCTTCCGACGTCCGTCTCCATTTCCGATGACGAGCATGACGACTCTGCGCACGGACTGGCAGGTGAACCCACTTTCGGCGGTGGCGTCACTTCCTTCGCTGGAACGCGGAGCGGTGTGGTCCGCCGAGTGCCTGAGCCGGGGGTGGATACCGCGCAAGTCCAGGCTGCCGGTTATGCCTTGGAGGAGACACGGCAAATTGCCGGTCCGGTTCGGATCGTGCAGCGCCGATCCGAGTCGGAACGGGCTCGGCCAGGGTCCGTTTCCGGTCACTCCAGTCCCCATCGCACTCGATTCGGACCTTCGGCGAAAAGCACGGCGACGAACAACGAGCCCAAGTTCCCGGAAGGTGGTGGCCTGCTGAAGTTCTTTTCTCGCTGAGCCGGGCTTCCTTCACACTAGCCCGAGGCGCGAGCCGTCGGGATAGTCCTGTCCTCAACCGCTCCACTGGCATCCTCCGAAGCCGAAACGCTCATCACACCGCCGACGATACGTTCCAATGGAGAGCGTTTTTTTTTGGGTGTGCGTGTGATGGGACGCAGGTACCCTGGGCGGGCCGGGGCTTCGAGACATTCCGCTTCGCTCCATGTCCCTCACCCCCAGCCACGGGTTATCGACGTGCAAGAATACAAACTACCCTGTAAGGGTAGCCCACCAAAGCCCAGGGTCGCGATAGCGCACCCTGGGTAGCGTGTCCCAAATCAATACCCTCTACCCTGTAAGGGTAGCCCCGAGCCCAATTGACGCTCCCCACGCACGCCCCATCATGCGCCCCGGGATCCCCGTTGGGGATGGGGATATGGATCGGGGACCGGCTCATCCGGCGCGACGCCACCTCGACCATTAGCCCTTGTTGTTCGCCGGGCAACCCCTACAGGGTTGGGTGAATACTTGGACGGGGCAACCCAGGGTGCGCTGTCGCGACCCTGGGCTTTGGTGGGCAACCCCTACAGGGTTGGGTGAATACTTGCACTTATCTTGCACTTATCCCATAGCCAATGCCAGCTCGTTGGAATCGGCTTCCAGCGTCAGTAGCTTGCGGACAAAGTCCCACGGGGTGAAGAGAGGGTGATCGGCCAGCCTCGTGGGTTTGGTGGACTCCGTTTGATTTTCCC
>JBJHCD010000881.1:0-3007 GCA_050485845.1 Pirellulaceae bacterium
GCCCCCAACGTCTCCCCGATCTGCAACTCGCCCAAGCGCCGCCTGAAGCCTCGACGAGCGCGCTGACCGTGACCCACGGCAGGGGCGACACCCTGACCTTCACGATCACCGCCGGGCTCAGCGAGCCATGGGGAGGCTGCGAGCCGTTCAGGGGGACCTACGAGGCCACCGCGACACGACTCGCGTGGGAGTAGCCGGCGGCTCACGCGACGGTCACCCGGCCTCGCCGTCGGCAGCGCCCTCGTCACGGTCGCCGAGCCGCGCCATCCACGCCTGGTTCTCCACGGAGATGACCGCCTCCGCTGCGTCCACCAGCGCTGCCGCATCGAGGTGGCCCGCATGCCACTGCGCGCGCAGGTGCGACAGCTGCGTCGCCGTCCGCTCGAACTCCACCACCTGGTGGTCGTAGCGGGCCGCGCCCGCGTGCGCCGCCACGGACGCACCGATGGTCGTCACCACCGCGATCCAGCCACCCGCCGCCGTCACCCCACCCGTGCCGGCCAGCACCGCCAGTACCACCGCGGCGCCGCCCAACCCTGCCTCCGCCTGCTGCAGCCGCCGCAACCGCCGCGCGTACAGGGCCGCCTTCGGCCGGTAGTAGCGGTCGACCTGGTCGTCGATCCGCGCCGCCAGGTAGTCGTCGATCGACGCGACCGTCGGTGGCGGCCGGCCGTCGCCCTCGATGCCGGCGACCAGCCCGACCAGATCACCCGCGTCAGCGAGGATCGCCTGCGTCCTTGCAGCCAGGACCCGCTCCCGATCGTCCTCGAGGTAGGCGGACCCACCACCGAGCAACGCGAACACCTCGCCCTTCAGACCCTCCGCCACCGACCGCGCCCGCGTCCACGCTCGCACCGCGTCCTGGCGCGCCTCGGGCCCCCCGCTACCCCGCCCCTCCCGTCATCACGTCGCTGGCATTCTCCCCCAATGGCCGGCTACTGGCGATCTCGGGCTATCACGAAGTCGTGCTGCGGAGCGGAGATGGTCGCCAAATTCTCTCCCGACTGGTCGGTATGTCCGAACGCATCGAATCGGCCGTCTTCTCGCCGGATGGCGGGCGATTGGCCGTGACGGGCGGGTCGCCAGGCCGATTCGGCGAGGTCCAAGTCTGGGAAGTGGCCGACCCGGCCCAACCGGAACTGAGCCTCTCCCTCATGATCGGCCATGACACCTGCTACGGCGCCAGCTGGTCCCCGGACGGGTCGAAGATCGCCTTCGGTTGCCCCGACCACTCGGCCCGAGCGATCGATGCCACCAGCGGAGAAGCGGTCTTCTATAGTGGAGCCCATGACGATTGGGTACTCGACACCTCGTTTTCACTCCAGGGAGACCATCTCATCACGGTCAGTCGCGACATGTCGATGAAACTGGCTCATGTCGAGACGCAGCGTTTCATCGACAACATCACCAGCATTACGCCCGGAGCTCTGCAAGGCGGCATCAACTCGGTGCGCCGTCATCCCTCGGCCGAACAGGTGGTGGTGGGAGGAGCGGACGGAACGCCGAAGACCTACAAGATTTTTCGCGAGCAGGACCGAAAAATCGGGGACGATTTCAACTTGATCCGAGCGTTCGCGCCCATGCCGGGCCGCATCATGGCCGTCACCTACAACCACGATGCCACTCAGATTGCCGCCGGCAGCAGCGATAGTACCAGCGGCCGAGTTCACGTGTACAATGAGGCCGATGGGGACTTGGTCTCCTCGATTTCCCTTCCCTCCGGGATCTACGCGGTTGCCTTTCACCCCGATGGTGAAGTGCTGGCCGCCGGGGGCTTCGATGGCCATGTCCGGCTGATTCGAGTCAACGACGCCAAAGTGCTCGAGGAATTCCCACCGGTTCCCATTGAAATTGAAGAGGAAGTCGCGAAACTCCCCCACCCCTCGCAGACTCGCTCCGACGGACCTTGACCCAAGACTCACCCAACTGACCCAAATCAACGAATCCGACCAAACAGATCCAATCCAACGGGTTCGACAGACTGCTCCAACAGGCCTGCCTCACGGGCCTCCCACCTCTCCCCCTCCGCACCTCCTTACTGGTAGTCGCAGGTGACTGAACGATGACGAATCGAAGTTTTTCCCGCAGTGTTCCGCGGCGACTCCTGACCCCGGTCTGCCTGACGTTAAGCGTTTGCTTTCTGCTCCCATTCCACGGGTCGTGGGTCGCGCGAGCTGAAGATCGGCCCGCCGAGACAGCGGACGCTCCCTTGTCCGGGGAAGCGGACGGGGATGCCGACGCCGATTCACCGACGGGTATTCCCCCAGGCACGCAGCTCGTCGACCTCCAAGTCCTTCCCAGCTCGATCGAACTGAATCAGCTTTTTGCCTACCGGCAGATGTTGGTCCTGGGACAACTCGACTCGGGAGAAACCATCGATCTCACTCGCGAAATTCAGTGGGAAGCGATCCCTTCACCCCCCGCCGACGACTCGCATGTCGACGTGTCGGCTCGTGGCCTCGTCCGCCCCGTGGCCGAGGGGAGTGGCCTTGTTCGGTTGCGATACGAGGACCAGGAAATCGAGATCCCCTATCAGGTCGGTGGGCTGGAAGCCCAGCGGGACGTCAGCTTCATTCAGGACGTTCAACCCGCTCTCTCGCGGATGTCCTGCAATCAGGGAACCTGTCATGGTTCGAAGGATGGCAAGAACGGCTTTAAGCTCTCGCTGCGCGGATACGATTCGCTGTTCGACCATCGGGCGCTGACCGATGAGATCGGGGCCCGCCGCTTCAATCGGGCCGCCCCGGAACAGAGTCTGATCCTGCTGAAAGCCACGGGCAGCATTCCTCATGTTGGTGGAGTGAGGACCGAGGTGGGGCAAACTTATTACGAGCTGGTCAAGCAATGGATCACGCAGGGTTGCCGGCTCGATCTGGATGCTCCCCGAGTGACGTCGATCGAGGTCTTTCCCCAGGACCCCGTGATTCCTCGCCCCGGCATGCGGCAGCAGATGCTGGTCTTGGCGACCTACTCGGATGGAATGGTTCGGGATGTCACGCACGAGGCC
>JBJHCD010000882.1:0-3003 GCA_050485845.1 Pirellulaceae bacterium
GTTGAAGGTATGGTGCCAATTGTTGATTTCGAACAGGTAGGCAAAGGCCGTATCGGTCTGGAAAAACTGCACCGGATTGGGCGAGTTCATGGAACGCGTATGCCCGAAAGGCAAACACGCACCGGCGTAATCCCCTTCCGAGGCGTCATATCGTTCGAAATTGAGCCTTCCAGCTTCGGTAAACGGAAGTTCTCCCGGGCCAAACTGATTCCTGTTGTTGGATCGGGTCATGTCGGGCACATAGGGAAATTGCCAGACGCCGTTCAGATCCGGTTTGCCGCTGGCCAGGCGGGGAATATCATCCCCTTGGGCCGCCAACTGCTGGGCCAGTCCTGCCGCCAGAAAAATGGCAAGACCGGTTGAGATGCGGAGTCTCATATTCATTGTGTTGTCCCCCTCAACGTTGGTGGGCAGAAATCGCCAGCTCGTGCTTTCCAACCCTTTGAGCCTGGGAGGATAAAGAGCCGCCTGGGAGGAGCGCTATCCCCCTGCCCTCCCCAAGGGTCCGCTGTCACCGAATGCAAGAGTATTGAGTTTTCCATGCCGGAGCGACAATTGGAAGTGGCCCTTACACTGAGACGACGCCAGCATGGCTGGCCTCAGGAAGAGGCGGGCGCGTCACTGATCAAGGCACCAAGGATCGGTGGCATTCGTTGTTCGCGCTTCACCTTCTTCTCCTGGCTGATGAAGCGAACCCTGTAGGCAAAAAGATACAACGCATGACTCACTGAACGAGTGAGGAAGGCGCTGCTGCCGAACGTGCTGAGCCCCTCTTGGATCCGGACGATTGCAGAATCCAACAGGAACGACAGCTTTATTGCGACATCGCGGAGACACGCGGCCGAACCCAACCCGGGCTGCGCGCGCCCGAGATCGACGCTCCCTCTACCGCGGGTAGTCCTTGCCGTCGAGGCTCTCCGGGGACTGGCGGATCATGATGCCTCGTGCTCCTTCGAGACGCGCGGGGAAGCCCACCACCCTGACGCGATCGCCGGCCTCGAAGGTGTTTTCGTCGATCCCGCGGCGGCGAAGGTGGGGAACGGCGGAGCCGCCATAGCTCACATCCCACGCGTAGACTTGCCCGTCCTCCTCTTCCACCTCCACGGTCATGCTGGGATGGGGATTGACGAAACGCCACTCGGTGATGGTGCCGATCATCTCGACGGTCCGCTCCTGGTCATAGATGGCGGCCGTGCTGTGATGTGCCGCCCCGAACGGGCTCGCCAATCCCAGGCCCAAGCCCAGGACGAGCATTCTGGTATAGCTCATGGTCATCTCCCTGGTTGTCGCAAGATTCTTCCGTCACTGCGGGATGCGCGTGATCTCCGGATCATCGGGATACACGCTGGGAATCATCGGCAAAATCGATCGCCCCGCTTCCGGATCGCAGTTCCAGCTCAGATCCACGGGCCCCGGCTCCGGGGCGGAACGGACCTCATACACCCAGGGCTCCCTCAAGAAGATGGAGTCTTCCGTGGTCACCTTCAGGATCAGGTCGTCACCATCCCGCGAGTAATGCTCGGTGACTCGTTTCTGCGTGGAGGAGGCCAATCTGAAATCCGCGTTCAGACCCTGAGGATCGAACACGAAGCGGCTCGTTTCCACGATCAGCGCATTGTCCTCGTAGCGCCCGACGGAATGACCGAAGACGAAGAACTGATTCAGCGCCGGGGTAGGATGTCCGTGACCTTCCAGCCAAACGGTGCGCTCGACGTCGTCCTTTCCATAGCGAAAGATGACCCGGTCCTCCAGCTGTTCGATCTGGTGAGAATACGGATCTGTCCACATGTGCGGTATGGACATGGGCGCGCAGTCGTACTTGGGTTGGGCGATCTCGTCGATCGCGTCTCGATAGCCCCTGGCCCGATCGGTGAGGCGGTAATCATCCTCTTCCAGGACCTGGCACTGGATGCCGCTGCCATCCGTGCATCGGCCCCATTGCCAGAATCCATTCAAGTCGGGAACGCCCTCATCCGCAGCCAGCGCACCGGCGCCTCCGATGGTCATCAGGGCCGCACACGCGAGCATGAGCCCCCCTCGCACTTCGAATTGAGCAACTTTCACTGTACCCCCCTCGGCCTCGAGCAAGAAAAATCCGCAACACTCCGCCAGCTAATCGTGCCGCAGCGCCGCCCTGGCCTGCAGCTCCTGCAACAACGCGATCGTCTCCGGCTTTCGCGTCGGCGCACGCGCTCCCACCAGCACCCCCTCCGCCCAGGCGATGGGCGTGCGGCCTTCGTTGTCGGCCACATCCAGGATCGCGCCGTTCTCCGCCAGGTATACGATGATGTCGTTTGACCCCCGGTTGGCGGCGCCGTGAATCGCGCGAAGACCCATCGAGTTCACGGCGTTGATGTCGTTCCCCAGGGCATGCGTGAGCTTCACCGTTTCCAGCAGGGCGTCGCGACCTTCATCGAAAGTCTCCGCGACACCCCAGCTGATGCCGGCAGCCACCATCAAAGGGGTCGTTCCCCCAACCGTGGCGATATTGGGATCGGCCCCATGGTCGAGCAGCAGGCGCAACACCCGCAGGTCGCCCGCGAGCGCCGCCCGCAGAAACGGGGTCTGCCCCGTCATGTCGACCCATCCGCCGGAGCCTGTGCCGGTGATGAAGCGCCTGGTGGGAGGGAACTCCTTGGTACGTGCATTCGGGTCTGCGCCGGCGGCCAGCAGCGACTCGATCAGCGCGAACGCGCCCTCCCGGTCCACCCGATTGGAGGTTGCCGTCACCCGGAGCTTGAGGTTTCGGATTTCGACGGCGGCCCATAAGGGCGTCTGCCCGTACCAATCCTGAGCATTGACGTCCGCACCGGCTTCGACCAGATACCGCGCGATCTTGAGGTGATCGCTCTGTCCGCTGCGATTCACGCTCACGATGCTGTGATTGAGAATCGCGTTGATCAGCGGTGTGATGCCATTGGCATCCGCTGTCTCGATGTCGGCTCCCGCCTCCACCAGCCGCCGCGTGAGCTCGAGGTCGCCCTGCCGGGTCGCGTACAGCCT
>JBJHCD010000883.1:0-3002 GCA_050485845.1 Pirellulaceae bacterium
CGCGCCTGGTGAAGGCCGTAATGGAGCGCGTGCACACCTTCACCGACTCGCTCTTTGACGATGCGATTCAATACCTGGAAACCTGGCAGGAAATGATGCCGGGGCAGTCGCTTCCCGGAGAGCTGGAACTGGTCTTGAGCCAGGCCGAGCAGGGGAGATGGCAAGTGGCGATGAGCACGAGTTCCGAGTTTTCTCCGGGGGAGCATTTGCCCTGGGAGCCCGAGTCGGCCGAGCCGCAATTGATCGTGCGACAAGGTGCCGAAACTGCTGGTGGTTACCCGGATATGTTGGTGGTGGTCCGCGCCGGAGATCTTACCGATCAGCGGGGACTGTTCCTGCTGGCAAGGCTGGACCTGGGTTCCCTCCACTCGCTGGTGGAACGGCGCACCGGACTCCGGCAAACCGAAGATTCCTATTTGGTCGCGGGGACTAAAGAGTTTCTCACCGCTCCCCGATTTGCATCGGAAGGCCGGGGCGTGCAGCGCCATCCAGTGACCGAAGCGGTGCGGCTTTGCACGAATCGGCGGAATGGAGTCATGATGGCGGCCAATTACCGGCAGGTGCCGGTCATTTCCGTCTATCGGTGGATGACAAGGCATCAGTTGGGATTGATCATCGAGCTGGAACAGGAAGAGGCATTCGCCCCCGCTCGGGCGTTCGGTCAAACCATCTTCGCCGTCAGCGGACTGGCCCTTCTGGTCGCGGCCGGCGTCGGACTCGTATTGGCTCGCTCAATCACCGCCCCACTTCGCGATTTGCTCCGGCGGATCCGTTCCTTCGGCGAGGGGAGTGAGGTTCCGGAGCCCCCCAAACGATTCGATGAGTTGGGGATGTTGTTGGCGGAATTCAATCAGATGGCCGTACGGGTGCGGCAGCGCACCGAGGAACTGGCCTCAACAAATCAGGCGCTACAGGTCTCGCAGCAAGTTCAGCGAGATCAGCTTCGGGAGGTACGGCGAGCGAAAGAGGAGGCGGAGTCGGCCAATCAGGCGAAGAGCGAGTTCTTGGCCAACATGAGCCATGAGATCCGCACACCCATGAATGGCATTCTGGGGATGACCGAACTGATCCTCGACTGCGACCTGCCCGCTGATCAGCGAGAAATGCTCTTGGTGGTCAAGTCCTCAGCCGACTCTCTATTGACGATCATCAACGATATTCTCGACTACTCCAAGATCGAAGCGGGGTGTTTGGAACTTGATCCAGTCGAGTTTTCCTTGACGGGGTTGTTGAATGACACACTTCGACCGTTGTCGCTGCGCGCCGACCATAAAGGACTCGAGCTGAATTGTCAGGTCGGTCCCCTGGTTCCCTCGCTGGTCATCGGTGATTCGGTTCGCCTTCGTCAAGTTTTGATCAACCTGCTGGGAAACGCCATTAAGTTCACGGAGAAGGGGGAGGTCTCTCTCCGCTTGGAATGGGCTGATGAGACGGATTCAGAGACTCTGGTCCACTTCCAAGTTAACGATACGGGCATCGGGATACCGTTCGACAAGCAGCAGACGATTTTTGATCTGTTCTCCCAGGCCGACAGCTCGATTACTCGACGATTCGGCGGGACGGGGCTGGGCCTGACCATTGCCTCGCGCCTCGTGGCGTTGATGGGTGGCCGGTTGAATGTGATCAGCGATTTCGGCATCGGTAGTACCTTCTCGTTTACCATTCCCCTGCGGAAGGTCTCTTGTCCCGAGGCTACGCTTCCACCCTCCGACACTCCAGATCAATTGATGAACAACAATTCGGATTGCCCTGCCCCGGAACCACAAATCGCCCCCGCCACGAAGAGCACGGAGTCAAGCCACACGGATTCGCCGAGCCGTCCCCTGCGGATCCTGTTGGCCGAGGATAATGTGATCAATCAACGAGTTGCCTCGCGGATGATTCAGCGAGCGGGACATGAGCTGACCGTCGTCCCCAATGGCCTGGAGGCACTTTCGAAGTGGTCGAGTTCTCCGTTTGACCTCATCCTGATGGATATCCAGATGCCCGAATTGGACGGCTGGGAGGCCACTCGGCGAATTCGAGCGAGGGAGGAGGAGGAGGGGGCCGAGCGGCGAATTCCGATCATCGCCATGACCGCGCATGCCATGGAGCGGGATCGGCAATTGTGTCTGGATGCCGGAATGGACGCCTACCTCTCCAAGCCAATCGACATGGAACGTCTCCAGCAAGCGATACTCACCGCCACCGAATCGGCGATCCCCTCCGTCTGATAGAACATTGCGTGAACATTGCGTGAACATTGAGTGAACATTGAGTGAACATCCGCGTCGAGGAAGCCTCGCGCCGGTCCGATTACTCGGTCCCCATGTTCCAGTAGACTTTGAGATTGTTGGTTTGCCGGCCCGCCGCGATGATGTCGGGACGGCCGTTGCCATTCAGATCGGCGACCTTTAGGTCCTCCGTCGCCATGCCATCCCGATCGATCCAGACCGAATCCCATTCGGCCCCATCCGATTGTGTGGGATAGTAGAGCTTGACGCCGACGTTTCCATCGCGATTTGGAAGTCGCCAGCCGGCCACGATCTGCTGCTGCCCATTGCCCAGCAGATCCCCCGTCGCGATGCCATGTCCGCCATTGAGGTTATCGTCCAGGACTTGGCGATCTTGAAGAGCCATCACGTCGCTGTCGTCCCCGGTTCCTCGCTGGAATGCCGAGCGGTAGAGGACAAGCCGCTCGCCATGCATCGGCTCGATCGTGGCGATATAAGGAGTTTGCTGATCGAGCAGTCCCATGCGGATCTCCCCGCCACCTTCGATGCGATCGAACTGGCGGCCCTGCCACTGACCGTCATGATAGGACAATAACTTGGCTCCTTGACGCCCGATGTACAGCATCTCCTCGGCCGGATTCGTCGGATCCCATTGGACCGGGTCGAGGTTGTGTGTCATGTTGAATTCGTCGTCGACCAAAGTGGTCTTCCAGGGCTGGCGAGGATCATCGGGGACTTCGTAGGACAACAGGCGGACTCCCGCTCCCTCCCCATTTCGATTCCCTCGAC
>JBJHCD010000884.1:0-2997 GCA_050485845.1 Pirellulaceae bacterium
TCGACTGCTCAACATCGATCAGCTTGTCGCACTGCTTGCTGGCAAGCCGTGGCACGCATTTGGATGAAGCCAGGGCACCGGTGCGACCGCTTCGGTCGGCGGCTCTCGGCGACTTTTCTGGCGAACCGGAAATTCGCTTGCGACTGGGTGAGGAAAGGCTTATCACTTAGGAATCTCCGCGAACTTCGTAGAAGATGGTTCGCGATGCTTCGCGGGAATTACTTGGAATAGCTGGGGCCGCGGGCATGGTTGCCTAAGGGGATGCCCTCCGTGAACTCGTTGCGACGTGTCTGATCTGTCGTGCCTTTTGAATTGAAAAGGGATGGTTCACATGGCAAAGAAACTCAAATTCCCCAGCATGTACCGGACGACTTGGAGTTCGGTCAAACGGCAGTGCGATCCCGGCGCCCTCAAGAAATGCGACTTCAGTAAGGGGCTGGGCCCGGCGCTGGATAAGCTATCCACCAAGTGCGACCAGGCTTGGGAGATCGAGCCGGTCGAGGACAAGGCCCTGCAGGATTTGAAGAAGTCGGTTGACAGCATCCAAAAGATTATCGCCAAGTATCGGGCTCAAGTCCTCAAGTGCAATCAGAAGTACCCCGAGCATGGCGAGACCTGGCTCAACCTGCACAATGCGCTGAAGCGTGTGGACGAAATGCTGATCGATGAGCTGAAGGACCTCGGCGTGCCGGGCTGCACCAAACTCTCGGGCTGGGCCTCGAAGAGCGATTTCGCGAAGCGTCCCGTCGAAGGCACGATCAAAGACGATGTCGACTTGTCCGCGCAGGTCGAACGGCTGGTCAAGAACCTGCAGACCAAGCAAAACGATATCAAAAAAATCGCGAAAACCGTGGGCACCAAGGCCCTCGGTGCGTTCTTCCCCTACTCGCCGCGAATTGCCGAGAGCATCATCCGCGAAGGCAGCAGCCTGGACGCGATGATCAAGTTCATCGATCAGAAGCTGAAGTGCAACCCGCCCGAAATCGACATGGCCCAGGATTGCCTGCGTCAGGTCCAAGCTGCCTTGAACAAGATGTACGCGGTCCTCGGCAAGGACAAGGGCAAGTTCAAGGACTTCATGGAGCTGAAATTCTACAGTGTGCTGGAGATGCAAATCCTGGCCATCGAGACCCGCAATTGAACGTGGCCAAACACTGGGCACGGCTCAATCGGCTCCGGTGGACTGTCCATTCCGAATGCCGGCGCCTGCCCGATCGATCCCTGCACAAGTTGACGAGCAAGCCGGGAGGCGTCGGGAGACTCGGAGCAGGAAACGGTTGAACCGCGAAGATGCGAAGGTCGCGAAGAACACGCGCCGCCTTTTCGCGTGTTTGCGATGACTGCTTACTCGTCGTCGACGGAGTCGTTGGACTCGGGCTTGGTGCCGCGGTTTCGTGGGGGCCGCTTGCTGACGCGGCGTTCGGGAGCCGGCAACACCGAGAGCACCTCGTCGGCGGCGATCATGATCCGCCGGTTGTCTTCGGTTTCGACCAGCAGTTGGCTGGAAATGATCTCGTGGTTCAGCACCCGCATTCGCCCGCGACGGGTGACCACCGAGCTGCCCACCGCCGGCAATTCTTTTTGAATGGCCACGTAGGTGTCGTACTCGTAACGCAGGCAACACTTGAGGCGGCCACAACGCCCGCTGATCTTGGTTGGGTCCAGGGTCGCCCGTTGCAACTTGGCCATCTTCATGGAGACCGGCGGCATCTGGACCAGGTGGGTGTTGCAACACACCGGCTTGCCGCAATCGCCGTAGTCGGCCAGCAGGCGGGCCTCGTCGCGGACGCCGATCTGCCGCATTTCGATGCGGGTCTGGTACTCGCTGGCCAGCTTCCGCACGAGCTGCCGAAAATCCACCCGCTCGTCGGCCAGATAATAGAAGACGATCCGCTCGCCGCCAAACAGGTGCTCGACGTCGATCAGCTTCATCGGCAGGCCGAGTTCTTGAATGAACCGGCCACAGGTTTCGAACTCCTTTCGATTCTGACTTCGGATGCGGTACAGGGCCTGCTGGTCCTCGTCGTTGGGCAACCGCAAAATCTGCCCGGTCGGCGGCCCTTCGCCCAAGGCCTGCCGGGCGTTGTCGGTGGCCTCGCACAGCACCTCGCCCCATTCGGTGCCGCGATCGGTTCGCAGAATGACCGATTGGCTGCGGCGGTAGTCGTCGCGGCGCTGCGGCGTGAACACGCCCAGCGTTCGCATGGAACCGTACCGCACGATATAGCCGGGGGCGTTGGTCACGAGGGCCTGGTGCTTGATGGTTGGTCGTCAGCGGGTGATGGCCTAGGCCCGACCCAGAAACTTGCCCGTGCTGGTGTCGACCTTAATCCGTTCGCCGCTGTCCAGGTACTCGGGCACCTGAACCACGGCGCCGGTCTCCAGCGTAGCGCTCTTGGTACGGCTGGTGGCCGAGTTGCCTCGCACGCCGGGATCGGTCTCGGTGATGGCCAGCTCGACGGTCTGGGGAATCTCGATGCCAATGCACTGATCGTTGTAGATCAAGGCCAGCACGCCGCTGGTCGCATCGCTGATGTACTTCAACTCGTCGGCCACGTCGGCCTCGGGTAGCGTGTATTGGTTGAAGTCCGCCTGATCCATGAAATGGGCCTGCTCGCCATCGGTGTACATCAACTGCGCCGGGCGTCGGGCAAAGTCGGCCACTTCCAGGTTGTCGGTCCCCTTGAGCGACATGTCCACCTTGAGCTTGGTCTTGAGATTCGTCGCCCGAAACTTGTACAGCGTCGCCGCCCCACGGGCCGACGGGCTGTGGACCGAGACCGAGCGAATCAGGCAGGGGCTGCCGTTGTAGACCACCAACGTGCCCGGCTTAATCTCCTTGGCCAACATCAACCGTCCTCCTTGGAAACTGAACCCCACGTCCCGCGGCCAGGCAATCAGCCGTCGGTCCAGCGAATGCCCGTCTTCTGTTCGATCCGCTGGACAAAATCGCCCAGCAGCCCGCCAATGACCTCCCAGTCGCCGTCGCGGTAGACC
>JBJHCD010000885.1:0-2982 GCA_050485845.1 Pirellulaceae bacterium
GGTAGGTTCCGTCAGAGAGGGTCGAGCCTTCGTGGCGAATGGCATCCCGCAGGATTTCCAGCTGAGCGGCGTGAACCTTGAGCCAATCCGACTTGGTCAGCTCACAGCAGGGAAGGGCGGGGTGGATGCCGGCCCGGAGCAAGATCTCCGACGCGTAGAGGTTTCCGATCCCGGCGACCGCCCGCTGATCGAGTAGTGCGACCTTAATGGGGCGTTTCCCCCGCCCCAGCCTTTGTTCCAATTCGGTGGCGGTCATTTCCAGGGCATCGGGGCCCAGTTGACACTGGGAAAGGTAGGTTTTCCATTCTCGAGCCGTCCGGCAGGCGACTCGTCCCAGCCCTCGCCGGTCCCAATAGAGGATCTCGGGATGGGGCCCCTCGGTAAGCTGAAGTCGGATCCGAAGGTGTGTCGCATTGGGTGGGTCGGCCACCAAGACCAAGCCGGTCATCCGAGGTTCAAACACGAGACGGCAGTCGTTATCCAGCACCAGGATGACTCGCTTTCCAAGTCGCTGGACAGCCTGAATTCGCTGATTTTGGCAGCGTCGCCGAATGAGACGGAGGTCGGGGTCCAGCTGGATGGGTCGAAGCGAGCAGGGGAGTCGTTCGACCGAGCGAATCCGGCTCCCCTCGACGCCCGCAATTCCTCTCCGCATTGTCTCCACCTCGGGCAATTCCGGCATGAACCTCTCCTTTGGACCCCGAATCCCGTGAGGGACTGCGGAAAGTTTTATTTTTTTTTTCGGCGAGCGGCGAGATGGTGATCGGGAACCGTCCGATTTCGGATGTCGCCTTGACCACATCCATCCGGCAAACAAGAATCAAGAGATTCGGCCTCCCTCCGTCGCTGGACCCACCCGTACCGCTTCACCCGTTCCGTTTTGCCCCATCCTTTCTCTTGCCCCTTGGCAGCAATCCATGAGCACCTCGCTTCCTGACTCCCCCAGCACTCAAGTCCCCGACGCGGAAGGACGTTTTGGACGCTTCGGCGGCCGCTATGTTCCGGAGACTCTACACCGAGCTTTGTCGGAGTTGGAAGTGGCCTATGGCGAGGCGCGGGGAGATTCGGCCTTCCAGACGGAACTGGAGGAACTGCTCCAGAGCTTTGTCGGCCGCCCGTCACCCCTCTACTTCGCCAAGCGACTCACGCAAAAAGCGGGAGGCGCCGAGATCTGGCTCAAGCGAGAAGACTTGAACCACACGGGTGCACACAAGATCAACAATACGCTGGGGCAGGCCCTTTTGACGCTCCGCATGGGGAAGACTCGAGTGATTGCGGAGACGGGGGCGGGCCAGCATGGGGTCGCCACCGCCACGGCGTGTGCTCACTTCGGCCTCCCTTGCGTGGTGTACATGGGGGAGGAGGATATTCGCCGGCAGGCTCCCAATGTCTTCAGCATGAAGATGATGGGAGCCGAAGTCCGACCCGTGACCAGTGGGTCGCGAACGCTGCGAGATGCCATCAATGAAGCAATGCGAGACTGGATGAGTTCCGTCGAGTCAACGCATTACATTCTCGGATCGGTGGTCGGACCGCATCCGTTTCCCCAAATTGTGCGGGACTTCCAATCCGTCATCGGCCGGGAGACTCGCGAGCAATCGCTTGAGCGTTGGGGACGTCTTCCCGACCACGTCGTCGCCTGCGTCGGCGGCGGGAGCAATGCGGCTGGAATGTTCCATCCCTTTGTCGCCGACAAAGATGTCCAGTTGATCGGTGTCGAGGCGGGGGGCCGCGGTTCGGAGCAGGGGAGCCACGCCGCCCCGCTCAGCTTCGGCGAGGAAGGAGTTCTGCATGGCAGCTATAGTTTCGTCATGCAGGACGAGGATGGCCAGACCTGCGATGTCCATTCCGTCTCCGCCGGCCTGGATTACCCAGGCGTAGGACCGGAGCACAGTTACTGGAAGTCGATTGATCGAGTTCGGTACACGTATTGTCGGGACCAGGACGCCCTGGAGGCTTTCGACACGCTGGCTCGCTGGGAGGGAATCTTGCCCGCTTTGGAATCGTCGCACGCCTTGGCTGCCGCCATGCGTTTGGCGTCCGAGCTTCCCGCGGATCAGCGGGTGGTGGTCTGCCTTTCGGGCCGAGGCGACAAAGATGCCGCCGAAATCGCTCGGCTCCGCTCCTTATGACTCATGCCGCAGCCAGCGGAGTGGTTCCCATCGCGGCTGTCCTCAAGAGATAGAGGGACATGAGGGAAGGTTTTCCCCGGTTTTCCCCGGTTTTCCCCCAGTCTCCCCTCCGCTTTGCTCCATATCGATTCGCTTTCCCCCAATTGTTCCGCGAAATCGCGGCGCCGGTTCACCCAAACCTCCTTTACCCACAAGAAACCCATGTCCTCGGTTGACGCTCTCTTTCAGCAACTCCGCCAACGTGGCGAGAAGGCCTTGATGCCGTTTGTCACGGCCGGCGACCCGGATCTTGCCTTCACCAGCGAGGTATTACGGAGGTTGGACCAACACCACTGCCATCTGTTTGAGGTGGGCATCCCGTACAGCGATCCGATCGCCGACGGACCGGTCATTCAGGCGTCGTACACTCGAGCGTTGACGTCGGGCACGAAGTTGGCTGGAATTTGGAAGATGCTCGCGGATCTGCGGACCTCGGTCCAAGCACCCCGAGTGGCGATGGCCAGTTACGCGATCATTCATCGAGTCGGTTTGGAACGTTTCGTCGAGGAGGCGCAGCAGGCAGGGCTGGCCGGCGTCATCGTGCCCGATCTGCTCGTGGAGGAATCGGCCGAGATCTCCCAGCATTGTCGCCGGCAAGACTTCAATCTGATCCAGCTGGTGACCCCCACCACTCCACGGGATCGGGCCGTGCGGATTGCCGAGTCCTCGACGGGATTTCTCTATTACGTCTCGGTGACGGGAATCACGGGCGAGCGAAACGAGTTGGCTCCGGAAGTCGTGGAGAACGTCGAGTGGTTGCGCGAGCGAACTCCGCTGCCGATCTGCATCGGATTCGGGATTAGTTTGCCGG
>JBJHCD010000886.1:0-2967 GCA_050485845.1 Pirellulaceae bacterium
CACATTACTTCAGACTGCTCACTTTAGGTCATTGCCCACTTCAGGCCGAAACGGCCTGACAGGAAGGAATAATCATGCAAAACGCAATTGGACTGGTTGAAACCAAGGGGCTGATCGCGCTGGTCGAAGCGACCGACGCCATGGCCAAGGCCGCCAACGTCAAGATCGTGAAGCGAGTGGCGATTGGTGGCGCGTATGTCACCACGATCGTCTCCGGAGATGTCGGAAGCGTTCGCGCGGCCGTGGAAGCGGGAGCCCACGCGGCCAGCCAGGTCGGAGAGTTGGTCTCGAGCCACGTCATCCCGCGTCCCGCCGAAGGCCTCGTCGAAGCCTACTTGTCGTAGCACACGATTCGCCAGTGCTGATCGCCGCCGCTGGTCGCTGGTAACGACAGCCGGTACCGAAAACCGGCGTTGAACACCGGTGCTCGGCGGTCACGGATGCCCCAACGGGAAGTCGAAAGGAGAACCTCTGGTCATGAAGATCCTTGTTGCGAATCTTGGTTCCACCAGTTTCAAGTATCGTCTGTTCGACATGTCGGACGAACGACAACTGGCTCGTGGAGGTATTGAACGCATTGGTGCTCCGATCAGCCCCTGTTTCGTGGAAATTTCAGGTCAACGCCGGGAAATGGAAGCTCCGGTTCCCGACCATGCTGTCGCGGTGCGAACCTGCCTCGATCAGCTGACGGATGCCGAGTCGGGTTGCCTGGGAGAGGCGAGTGAAGTTGCCGCGATCGGATTCAAGGCCGTTCATGGTGGCCGAGTCAGTGGCGTACAACGAGTCACGCCGGAAGTGCTCGCCGCCATGGAGGAAATGAACGAGGTCGCGCCGGCCCACAATCCCCCTTACATCCGCGCCATGCGACTTCTGGCGGAACGTCTCCCCGACATTCCCCTGGTCGCTGCCTTCGAGACCGGTTTTCACCAGACCATCGAAGAACGGGCGAAGATCTATGGGATTCCCCATGAATGGTCCCAGGCATTTCAAGTGAAACGCTGGGGCTTTCACGGGGCCAGCCATCGATTCATCGGATGGCGAACCGCCGAACTGCTGGGAAGAGACGACCTGCGAGTTATCTCCTGCCACCTGGGTGGCTCGAGCAGTCTGTGCGGGATCCGAGCGGGCCGAAGCGTTGCGACCTCGATGGGAATGAGCCCCCAGAGCGGCCTCTCGCACAACAATCGGGTCGGTGACTTCGATCCATTCGCGATTCCGGTGATCATGCAACAGACAGGCAAGTCGCTGTCCGAAGTCCTGGCCTCGCTCGCCAATCAAGGAGGATTGCTCGGCGTCAGCGGAGTCAGCGGCGACGTGCGGGATCTGCATGAAGCGGCGGCCGAGGGCAATCAGCGAGCCCAACTGGCGATCGACATGTTCGTGACGGAAATTCGACGCTCGATCGGAAGCCTCCTGGTGGAACTCGAGGGAGCCGACGTCATCAGCTTCACCGGTGGTATCGGTGAAAACGATAGCGTGATCCGCGCCGCGGTCTGTGGGGGCCTGGAGGAATTAGGAATTCTCCTGGATCCCGAACTGAATCAGGCGACTCGACACGAAGCGCGGATCAGCCGCGACGAGAGCCGCGTACAGATCTGGGTCGTGCCGACGAATGAGGAACTCATCGTCGCTCGACAGTCCAAAGAGTTGTTGGAAGGCTAGCCACATGTTCGTTGCCAAGGTCACCGGTTCGGTCGTTTCGACTCAGAAAGTCGACTCCATGGTCGGCTACAAGTTGCTGATCGTCGAACCCTATCGGATCGAAGCCCGGCATCGCGAGAGTCTGGTGACGACCGGCAGGACGTTCGTCGCTGTCGACATGCTGGGAGCCGGCCCCGGCGATTTCGTCTTGATCACTCAGGGTTCCAGTGCTCGGCTGACTCCCGAAACCAAGAACCTCCCGATCGATACGGTCATTATCGGAATTGTGGACCAGGTCCATCTCGAGCGGTTGTGTGTCTATTCCCGCGAGGAGGTGGAAAACTAGCTGGAATCTCATCGATTCCAACTCCACTTCGTCCGCCAATCGATTCCTTCCACCTCCCGAGAGACAAGGCACTGGTTGAAACCTCGATCGCCACGGCCATTTTCATTCATCCGTTCGCATTCGTTCGCATTCGTTCGCAATCATTCGCTTCCATTCGCATTCCAAGCCTATCTCGCCACTGGCGAGTCCTTTCTTAATCGTTGAGTGGTTCCATGCAGATTTCCGAAGAAGTTATTCGCAATGTCGTGGCCCAAGTTTTGGCGGAGGTCGGGAAAGCTCCCCCCGTCACCAAGACAGGTTTCACCGGCCGGTATGGAATTTTCACGGATGTGAACGAGGCCGTTTCGGCGGCCCGCGATGCTTACGAGCAACTTGCCCAACGCCCCCGGGATGATCGCCGACGGGTCATCGATATCATCCGCCGCATTTCGATTGATCAATCGGTGGAACTGGGAACGATGGAGATGAACGAGACGAAGATCGGTCGTCTCGAGCATAAGATCGAGAAACTCAAGACGCTGGGCGAGCGGACGCCGGGTGTCGAGTTCCTCAAGACGGAAGCCTACAGCGGCGATCATGGCCTGGCGGTCATCGAGCATGCTCCGTTCGGAGTCATCGGCGCCATTACTCCCGTCACCCATTCACTACCGACCATCACGGGAAACGCCATCAGCATGATTGCCGGCGGGAATACGGTGGTGGTCAATCCTCATCCCAGCGGCCGGAAAGTGGCGGCTGTCGGGGTCCGGCGATTCAACGAAGCCATCTATCGCGAGGTCGGGATCGATAACTTGATCTGCTTGATTGCCGAACCGACGCTCGACTCGGCCGAGGCGATATTCAAGCATCGGGGGATCTCGCTGATCTGCGTCACCGGAGGCCCCGCCGTCGCGCGTGCCGCCCTGAACAGCGGCAAGCGGGCCATTGTCGCCGGACCAGGCAATCCCCCGGTCGTCGTGGACGAAACAGCCGACCTGGAT
>JBJHCD010000887.1:0-2960 GCA_050485845.1 Pirellulaceae bacterium
CACTGAGCTCCAGAATCTCGTCATTCAGTTCGGCCACACGTTCCGCCCTGGTCGAATTGAGCAATCGTCCATCGGCTTTGATTCGTTTGGCCGCGTTGTATATCTCCAGCAATGGGTCGGCAAAACGACGATACGTCCCATTCTCCGGTTCCTGAAGGGTGTGTGTGTTCGGTAAGCGAGCATGAAGCTGCGGGCAGGGTTGGGTTAGACTGTCGGTCGATTCCGCGAACTGGGTGGAGGATGACCGATGCATGCGACTGGCAATCGGCGGACCGCTGCCCGAAAGTTGACTGAGACCAAGGCCAAACGAAAGCGCTGGTGAGAGAGATGCCGGGGGGCCGGGCCGAATTCCCGACAGGCAATGGATGACCCGAGATGACTCGGAGTACCAAAGTACAGAAGACCAACGAGACTGGGTGCTCAGCCGTCAACTGGAGGATCTTGATGAAGTGCTCGATTCCATCTCGAAAAATCGATAAGTCGTTCGTTCCAACCATGCGGTGAGAAACAATCGCAGCGGCGTTTCCCAGTCGTTGCCATCAGCCACGGATGTTGGGGTTATAGGGGCCTCTTGGGGACTGGAGTTCGCAATACTTGAGCGTCTCTTCGGCCGCGTGCGAGTGGCCGTCCGCGCCGTTGAGATGGGCAAGTTCGTGAACAATGGTTCCAGCGATGCTCCAACGGCCCATGCGGATCGTGAATTGGGAAATCACGACATCCTTCGGATAGGTCGTAGGCATCGTCCACCCCCAATCGCCCTGCCGATTGCTGGGGTCGTAGTTGACGAAGGACGTTACATCGTCAAAAAGCTGCTGGAATGTTCTGCCGTTCGGAAGGGCCGAGAAGATCGCGTCACAGCGTTCTCGACCCCGAATCCGGTCCCGAATGATATTCAGCCCGCGCCGAACTTCGGGGATGTACTGCTCCGGGACCATGTGGGATCCCGGCGGTCCCGCGTGACATACGCCGTCGCCATTGATCTGCAACATCGAGATAGCCTCCGACCGAAGAGTTGGGTGCCGCGAAACGCCACCGAGCGAATCGCTTGAGTTTCTGTTCTCGGTGCTACCACCTTGACAGTTTCGCGAAAATCGATGGACAATCAAAGAATAATCAAAAAGAGTCTCCAGTTTGTCTGACACTTTCTCCGGGAGGTACTGTCGATGTCATCCACGACTGCGTCCGCTCCGTCCGAATCCAAGACCAAAGCCAAAACGCTCCAACGTCCCTCGCAAGTCGCTGATCGACAAATGCTGATTGGCGGCAAATGGGGTGACGCCCGCTCCGGCAAAACCTTTGAAACTCGGGATCCCAGCACGGGGGAGGTGATTTGCCGCGTGGCCGAGGGGGACTCGGCCGACGTCGATCTGGCGGTCCGCGCGGCTCGAGAAGCTTTCGAATCCGGGCCCTGGCCGAAAATGAACGCTTCCGATCGTGGCCGGATTCTCAATCGGCTGGCTGACCTCATCGAGCAACATGCCGATGAGCTGGCCGCGCTGGAAACGCTCGACAACGGCAAGCCACTCGCCGTGGCTCGGGCCGCCGACTTGCCCCTGACCATCAAGTGCTACCGCTATTACGCGGGCTGGGCGGACAAGATCCAGGGGAAGACGATTCCGATTGATGGAAACTACTTCTGCTACACTCGGCACGAACCTGTCGGCGTGGTCGGACAGATTATTCCCTGGAATTTCCCGCTGCTGATGCAGGCCTGGAAATGGGGCCCCGCACTGGCCTCCGGTTGTACCGTGGTGCTGAAACCGGCCGAGCAAACACCGCTGACGGCGCTCCGCGTCGCCCAGCTTGCTCAGGAAGCCGGCGTTCCCGATGGGGTACTGAATGTCGTTCCGGGCTATGGACCGACCGCCGGTGCCGCGATCGCCTCGCACCCCGAAATCGACAAGGTCGCCTTCACCGGTTCGGGAGAAGTCGGTTCGCTGGTGATGCAGGCCGCCGCCCAAAGCAACATGAAGCGAGTTAGCCTGGAGCTGGGAGGCAAGTCGCCCAATATCGTTTTCGCCGATGCCGATCTCGATGCCGCCGTGGAAGGAGCCTACTTCGGGCTCTTCTTCAACCAAGGCCAATGCTGCTGTGCCGGGAGCCGGTTGTTCGTCGAGGAAAAGATTCACGCCGAGTTCGTGGAGCGGCTGATCGAAAAAGCGAAACAGCAACACGTCGGCGACCCATTTGACCCGAATACCACGCAAGGTCCCCAGGTTAATGAAGAGCAGTTCGAAAAGATTCTGGGATATATCGAGAGCGGCAAGAGCTGCGGAGCGGACCTGAAGGTGGGAGGTCATCGAGTCGGAAACCGAGGCTACTTTATTGAGCCGACCATCTTCGATAACGTTCAGGACGAGATGGCGATCGCTCAAGAAGAGATCTTCGGCCCGGTGATGAGCGTGCTGAAGTTCCGTGACGTCGATGAGGTGATCGCTCGAGGTAACCGCACGCTCTACGGTCTGGCGGCGGCGGTCTGGACGAAGGACATGCAAAAAGGACTTCGTCTGGCTCACGGGCTCCGAGCGGGAACGGTGTGGGTGAACTGCTACGATGTCTTTGATGCCGCCGCTCCATTCGGTGGATACAAGATGAGCGGCATCGGGCGGGAGTTGGGCGAGTACGCTCTGCAGCTCTATACGGAAGTCAAAACGGTCACCATGGCCATGTGACCCGCCACTCGACTCATGCCGCCGGAGAATCGATGACCATGACCATGCTGCTGCCCCTTCCGCTCCCTCTCCCTGGTCCCCGTTCGAGCAGCCGTCAACCTCACTGTTCGTCTCGAAGCATGTCTCGAGGTGCGTCTCACGGTACGTCTCGCTGCATGTCGGGCCGTCAGCGCGGTTGCTCCCCGCGCGGTTTCCACGGGCAACACGGTTTCCATTGGCAACACGGTTTCCATTGGCAACACGGTTTCCATTGGCAACACAGTCTCCATTGGCAACACAGTCTCCACG
>JBJHCD010000888.1:0-2953 GCA_050485845.1 Pirellulaceae bacterium
AGTTCCCTCCCAGCCCGCTCCACGAAATTGGTCGCCCGAGCAGTGGCCACGGAAATTCAAGGCGAGTGGATGGGAGGGGGAGTCCGTGCTGGTGGGAGGGTAAAGAGACAGCTTGATATCGCGAGCGGCGAGCGGCAATTGGCTGGGCAATCGTTCGTCGTGAAACAGCAGTTCTCCCTCTTCGATCTGAACTTGGCGGAGACCGGACAGGATCCGAGAGGATTGTGAGGATTCGGGGATTTGGGGGAGAAGCCGGTGGGGAGCCCAGGAGGCGTCGGCTTGCCGCTCGACTCGGACTCGAGGCCTCCGGAGGTGGATTTTCCGAATGGGGAGGTCGCCGGTCCAGAGTTGATGGAATGAAGTGGGGCAGTTCAGCGAGATTGTTTCGATGGAGAGCAGATCTCCATTCCGAGGGTCGGTTTGTGGGTCGCGGAGGCTGAAGCCGCGCAGTTCGAAGCCCTCGCCGGGAACTCGGCGAGCCCCACGGAGGCGGACTTCGAGTTCCGGGTAGAGTTGGGCGAGTTCATTTTGGACATGGGTTCGAATCAGTTCGTCCAGTGCCTCGCGACCGAAAGGGGCGAGGCCGAGCGCGCAGAGAACGAGGATCAGCAGAGTTGTCGCGATACGACGTACTCGCCGGTTCCAACGTCGAAGAAAGCTGGTGGCATGCGAAGTCGTCACGTCCCCGGCCTCCCTACCGGGTTACTTGGCGGAATCGAGCGTCTAGTGGGGTGTGATTACGAGGCTGCGGGGTTGGGGCGGCATAAGCGGAGTAACATGGCGCGAGCGATGAGGGCCGCGGGTCCCGCGGCCAGGACAATCAGGGCCAGCATGGCGGGTTCTCGGTAACGCATGGAACTGACGAAGACAAGGTGGAGCGCGGTGAAGTAGCAGGCTGGGAGGAGGGCGAGGGCCAGGGACCAGTTCGCTGGTGGGCAGCGGTAGGCACCCCAGAATGCCAGCAGGAGGGTCGGGACGTAGCCGACGAGGGTGATCCAGCGGAGGGCCGCACCGCGATATTCTGGGTCATTGGGCCAGATATTCCACATCCGCTGGAACTTGATTCCCATGAGAGCCAGGACGCGGAGGGGATTTTCGCGGGCCCACGACTTGGCCTCTTGTCGGAGGCGTTGGTCGAGTTCGTATTCGAAATTGGCATCGGCCGGGAGTTGACCGGTTCGCTGTTCTTCTTTCAGTTGGTCGTAGAATCGTTGGGTGAACGTCATGTCGCTGGCTCCGGTCGCTTCGGGGCTCCAGCCGTCGTAGAGGCTGGCGCCGACTTGGAGCGTGGTGGGAATAAAGTGCCCGGTGACTCGGTAATTTCGAATCCACCAGGGGAGCATGGTCAGCGACAGGCCGACGACAATCAGTCCGGCGACGAGTAGTTGTCGGCTTCGGGGGGGGAAGGCGATCCAGCCGATGGCGGCAGCCCCGGGAACGAACAGCAGCCAGCTCGGGCGGGTGAGCGTGGCGAGGCCGGCCAGTACGCCGGATGCCAGGGCCTGGTATCGGCTTGTGGCGGGGCGTTCGGAGTGGACGGCGCGGTACCAGAGGTAGAGGTGAGCGACCATGAGGGGGCAGAAGAGCATTTCGCTGAGGATCAGGACGCTCATCACGATGGCGCCGGGGTAGAGTCCGCCGAGCAGTCCGGCGGGGAGGGTGGCCGAGGGTCCCCAGAGTTGTCGAGCCCAGAGCATGATGAGGGCGACGGTGAGTGTGCCGAGCAGGACGCCGGAGATTCGCGCGGCGGTGACGGCCAGCTGACCGGGCCCCAAGAGGTAGATTTGGGGTGCCAGCCAGAGGGGGAGTCCGGGTGCGCGAAAGACTTGTCCGTCGATGCCGCCGTATTGGTAGGGTTCGCCCTCCGCGACGGCTTGGGCGAGCGTCCAGTAGCTTTCGCTGTCGGGCATGGCGAATGGTTGGTCATCGGGGAGTCGATTTTGCCACCAGAACGCGGCCCCCAAGCGCACGATGAGTGCGAGGGCCAGGATCGGCGCGAACGTTCGGAACGGGCTCATGATGATTGACTGCCTTGTTACCGCATCTCCCCATGCAGGCCATTGAGACCACTTCGGCTGGGCAATGCTAGGGGAAAGCGAAACTTCTCGTCAAGATGAACCGCCGAGAGACGGCCCTGCCGGGTGGTATGATCAGTAATGGAGGGGGTGGTTTCTCGGGAAAAAGCTTGTTGTTGGAGCGTCGGATCGGATAGATTGCGTCTGGTTGGCGGTGGTCTTTTTCGGGAATGGCGAAGCCATTCGCGGAACGGACCGTGTCACCCAGGGGAACGGAGTGCATCCGGAACGGGGATTGGCGAAGTCGCCCGTCATCTTGTGACTGCTCGATCCCCATGTGGTGGATCGGCGCGGAGCTTTCTTGCGGGCCGTCCAGGCGATGCTTCGAGAAGGGACAGGATGCTTACATGTCAATTGATTTGCCGTTGGACAGCATGAGCCTCGCTGATAAGTTGGAGGCAATGGAAGTCCTTTGGGCAGAAATCTCTCGGAAACCGGCTGATTTACCATCACCTGACTGGCACAAGGAAGTCTTGGATGAACGACGGCGCCTCGTCGCTGAAGGAAAACTGAGATTCCTTGACTGGGATACAGCTATTGCCGACCTACGAAAGGAACTGCGTGGAGATTCGGCTACTTGAAACTGCGAAAGAGGACTTGCGGGATGACCTGAGTGTTCATCAGCGGTGCCGTTGCCGAGTGGCACTTCCCCGCTGGGCCTGCATGTTGCCAGGGCGAGAGCAGCATGGAGTGAACCAGTCGCCTTCCGCGCACAATCCATGGAATCCTAGCCGTACTCCACGTTCTTTGCTGACAAAAAAATGTCGGACAAAAATATTTTTCTGTCCGACATTTTTTTGTCAGTCCAAGACGAATGCCTCGCTGTTCCCCTGCAGTTCGTTGTAAGTCCGTCCCTCGATCCTGTCATGAACTGGTGC
>JBJHCD010000889.1:0-1020 GCA_050485845.1 Pirellulaceae bacterium
CCCGACCAGTTCGAGTGGGCTCGACATCATCAGTTTGATCTCGCGTTGGCTGGGCATACCCATGGTGGTCAAGTGCGCCTTCCCCTGATCGGACCCATTCTGGCTCCCAGCCGTTTCGGAACTCGCTACGCCAGTGGTTTGTTCCATCAACACCCAACCTGGATGCATGTCAGTCGCGGAATCGGAGGCAAGCATCCCCTACGACTCGGCTGCCGCCCGGAGTTGACTCGGCTCGTCCTCACCCGCGATCGCTAGAGATAGACTCGGCGGTTGTAGACATACCACTCGAAAATCAAGACACCCAAGACCAGCAGCAGGAGACTTTTCCAGATTTCCGCTCGCAGGGGTTCCAAGCTGGACTGCGCGGCAATGCTCTCATGTTCCAAGCGGATTTCTGATTCCGGGGTAAGATTGCTTTCACGGGCGTTGAAGAGGTTGACGGCGAAGTGCTGAATCGGTTCGGCGACATCGGCCTGGTGGACGGCGTAGACCCCCAATTCTTCCGTTCGCGTGAATACCAATTCTTCTCCTGCCTCGGAATAGAGTTCGATGCGCTCTCCCCCCGGGGTTTCCACGAAAAGATTGGTTGAGGAGGTTTCGGCTGGTAACGTCACCGGCTGACCTGGACTGACCGACGAGAGCGAGACGGCCAAATGGGTTCGCCCCAAGTGGCGGATTGCGTTCATGAAGAAGATGGGAAAACTCCGGCGAATAGGCCAGTCCGTGTTGGCTTGGACCGATCCATCGACTTCGCTAAGCAGTTCGAATCCCAACACCGCGTCTTCGAAGCTGGCGCGTGGCGCGACTGCCAGCAGGGGACCGAGATCCGCGTCGAGAAGGCTGCGTCCACTGGGAGGAGGCTGCACGGAACGACCTCGCGCGACTCGAACATTTCCCAGGTCGATCAGCTGCATCATGGGGTGAGCCCGATCGCTGTCGACGATCAGGGGGACATCTCGCAATTCCCCCGCGGTCCAGGCGTCGCCGGGTGGAAGCGTGCCCAAGAAGAGGGTGCTGGCC
>JBJHCD010000889.1:1030-2933 GCA_050485845.1 Pirellulaceae bacterium
GGCCTGGGGAAGTTCCGACGGCGAGCAGCGGTCGTAAAGGATGACATCGAAATCTCCCAGCTCAGCCTGCTGCCGATAGTTCTCCGTTTCCAGAAACGAGGGAGGAGCGAACGTGGTATCGGCCAGCTTTTCGAATTCCCGAGTGGTGAGGGCCAGTTGGAGGGCGTCGTTGCCCGGCGTGACGACCAGCAGGCGAGTGCGGCGCGGGGGTTGAAGGACGGCATGAGCGGTATTGTCGGCTGCCAAGGCGTCGGGGGTGTCGATCTGCAGCGTGAGTATGCCGGACGAGACATCTCGGAGTTCGAAGGAAAGGCCGACAAAGTCGTCCGGTTCGATGGTGGCTTGCCGAGCGTCCACAAGGCGACCGTCAAGCGAGAGAGTCACTTCGACGGTTACTTCGGAGAGGCCGAAGTTTTGGAGTCTCGCGTAAGCCTGAGTCTGGAGGGGATCTTCCGGATTCCGCTCGGCACTGAAGGCCAAGATGCCGACGTTGGAGACTTCGGGATCGCCGATCGGAAAGTATTGTGGCGAGAGATTGCCGAGAAAGAAGTTGGGGACCGTGGAGTACCCACCATCGCTGAGAATGAACAGGGTGGCCGGCATCGGTTCGGCTGCCTGGACATCGGTCTCGTCGGCACTGGACCGTCCGGGATTCGCCAGGCCGTCGGCATAGCGGAGGGCTTCCTCCAAATCGCTGGTCCGATTGGTTGCCTCGATTTCCGCCAGACGCTGTTTGAGCAATCGACGGTTATCCGTGTACGACTGTTCGACTCGGGCATAGTTGGAGGACGTGAGCAGCATGGCCACGTCGCCCGACTTCATCAGATCAATCAGATTTTCGACCTGCCGCTTGGCGTCGTCGAGACGCGAAGGGGAAACATCCGTGGCTTGCATGCTGGCGGAGGTGTCGATCAGGAAAATGAATCGGTTGTCCGTAAGTTGGGTTCCCTGCCATCCGGGGCGGAGCAGGGCCAGCATGATAAGGAAGATCACCAGCAGTTGTAGAAGCAGCAGCAGGTTGCGGCGGAGACGTTGCCAGAGGGAATTGACATGCAGGTCTTCGACCGTGCGGGCCCAGAGATAGGTGCTGGGGACGGTCTCCGGCTGGCGACGGAGTTTCAAAAAATAGAGCGCCAGGATGGCCGGGGGAATGAGGGCCAGGAGGGCCCATTGCCAGCCGCCGAGTGCATTGAGGAACGTCATCGCACAAGTCCCCGTCGGCGCAGGTAATTGGCCACCAAATCGTCCACGTTCATTTGCGAGTTCGCCAGGATGTAGGTGATTCCCCGCCGGTTACAGAACTCGCGTGCCTCCCGAGTGAAGGCGTTCAAGGTTTTCCGGTACCGGTCGAGCAGCGGGCGACTGACGGAGATTTCCGTTTCATGGCCATCCTCGGAATCGACCAACTTCACATCCCCCGCCAAGTTCGGATTCATTTCCTCGGGTGAGAGGACGTGAATGACATAGATGTCAAATTGTTTGGCCAGCAGCAGGCGAAGTGCCGGCTGGTAACCCTCCTTGTCCAGCAGATCGGAAATCAGCACCACGATTCCCTTTCCGGTGTTGCGGAGGCAGAAGTTCCGGACTCCTTCGAGCAGTGGGACGTTCTCGCCCGGGGTGATCGCCTCGAGTTGTGACAGCATCCTCCACAAGCTGGCTCGACCCCGCAGGGCTGGAGAGGATACTCCCTTTCCCGCCGTCAGCGCTTGCAGCTTGACTCGATCCGCTCGGCAAAGCCCCACATAGCCCAGCGCGGCGGCGAGCTGGCGAGCGAACTGCAATTTTGTCGGTTCGCCGAAATTCATCGACTCGCTGGCATCCAGCAGCGCGTGAAAATGGAGATCCTCCTCTTCCAGAAAGAGCTTGAGGAACATCTTGTCCAGCCGCGCGTAGAGGTTCCAGT
>JBJHCD010000890.1:0-2931 GCA_050485845.1 Pirellulaceae bacterium
TCCCGCCATTCGACGAGGCATCCACTTTCCGGTCGCTCGACGCTTGGAGCACCAAGTGGGATCGACGTTCGCCGGCCACGCTTGGGGCCGCGTCCTGAATCATCCAGAGACCGACGCGACTCGCCGGCGAATGCTCCACGAGTTTCTTCGTGCATCCGGTTAACATTTCCGAAAGCGTTTCAGCTTGGTTGAGCACCATCCCCACCTCGGCCGCCAAGATCGCCAGCCGCGCCTGCTCCGCCAGCACGCGCTGTGCGACTCGCTGTTCGGTCACATCGTAAGCAGTGGCGTAGAAATGCTGTTGATCCGAAGAAGGCGACAGGTTCCATAACATCCAGCGATAGGATCCATCCGCGCAGCAAGAGCGAATCTCTAGCTCAACATGCTTCGTTCCGGCGGCCAGAGACCGCAGCGTTTCCCGTGCTTTGGGAAGGTCGTCTGGGTGCACAAAATCGAAAAAACTGGTCCCCAACAACTCGTCCGCCGTAAATCCGAGTCGTTCGACCAAGGCCGGGTTTACCCGCTTCGACATCCCGTCGAATCCACCGATAATCATCGGATTCAGCGACTGATTGAAAAACCGCTCGTACTCCTCCTCCGTTTGCCGCCGCTCCGTAATGTCCTCCACGATCCCCGTCAGGCGAGAGACCTTGCCATTGGAGTCACGAATCGGAAACCCTCGTTCACGTACCCAACGGATGGATTGGTCGGGCCGCACAACGCGATAACACGATTCCCACTCCTTTCCCGAAAGGACGGCCTCCCGTTCCGTCGCGGCGACTCGAGTCTGATCCTCCGGATGAATGGCTTCCAGCCAGGACATCGGGGCCTGATAGAGGCTCTCGCACGTTCGGCCCCAAATCCGAGGATATCCCGACCCAACGAATAAGATCCGTTCGTAATTGGGAGTGGCCAGCCAAAAAAAGCTGCCGATGCTTTCCGAAAACTGGCGAAACCGTTCCTCTTGTTCCAGCAGTTCGTCGGGATGGAGACGGACCGAGCCGTCCAGATCGGAAAACATCTCGCGAACATCTCGCACGTTTCCACCAAAGAAACCGGCCAAGACTCCAAGCTCGTTTCCAAAGTCTCCCGGGAGCCCAAACGGTGAAGGTCGAGCTGACGGCGAAAGTTGACCGAGCCCCCTCGAATCGGCAGCAGACGCACCCTGGCGATGGAGGATCGGAGACTCCTCCATCGGTTTCTTCGCCCACCGCCAGATGGTTCGTAAATTGAACATTTCCGTCCCCACGTACCGAATGCCGGAATTTGCCCACTGCCACAGCAGCAAAATTCGTGCCGACTTCCGACGGTAGAGAACTCCGGCCGGATGACGCAAACCACCGGTCGGAGCAGCGTGACCGTGGGGGACCGCGCTGAGCACTCGCGGGCGGTCGGTGTGCCAAGCCGACTCAGCCCGCCATCTCAGCCCACTGTCGGCGGAGCCCCGACGAGATGTTCAGGCGGAGTGAGAGTGAGCCCCCCTCGCAGCCGCAGTCAGACGACGTCAGACGGCGTCTTGGTCGGCTCCTTCCACGTCGATCTTGAAGAGCCGAGCGGCGTTCTTCCATAGGATCAGCTCGAGGCTTTCCTGGGGAAGGTCCAACCCCCGAATGAATTTCAGATAGGAGCGCATCCCGCAGATCGGCCAGTCCGTCCCGTACAGCAGATAACGAGGCTCTCCCGCGTACAGGATCATCTCTCGGACTTGCCGCAGCATGTACTTCTCGAATTTGTCTTCGAAATCCCCCAAGACCAGCCCCGATATATCGGCATGGGCATGCTCGTTCTTGTACACGACCTCCATGCAATCCCGAATCCAGGGATTTCCGATGTGACAAATCACCAGCTTCAGGTCCGGATTGTCAACCGCCACGTCATCAATGTGCAGAGGATGCGAATAGCGAACTCGGCCCGTGGGGGAATACGTGTCGCCACTATGAATCATGACCGGAACGTCGAATTCCATCGCCAGGTCGTAAATCACCTGAAGACGCTTGTCATGCGGATAGAACGGTTCGTAGCCGGGATAGAGCTTCAGCCCCTTGACCACTCCGTCGCGCAGGAAATCAGCAATCTCCCGCAAATCCCGCTCCCGGTAGTGCAGGTAGCTGATCCCCGCAACCACGAAGATGTGGTCCAGGTGACTGGTTGCCCGCACGACGTCCCGAGTGGGAGGGCGATGTTCCGTGACCTTGTAGGAGCTGAGAACCATCGCGTAGTCAACGCCATTGGCTTCCATTTCCGCCTGCAGGTTGTCCAGGCAAGCGTCGATCGAACGGACCCGCTCTTCGTGATAATTGTTCAGATGGGTATGGCAGTCGATGATCATCCCATTACCCTACCGACTCACCATGACCTCTGCAACCGCGAGCGATGGGGAGCCCCCTTTCCGGGCTCCCGACTATGCTCCCGACTATGCTCCCGACACACTCCCGGCACACTCCCGACATATCGGATCCATCGCCACGGTCCCTCGGCGAGCAACCTTACAACCTTACCGACCTCAGGCAGACGGCCTTCATCCTATTCGGTAAGATTTGAATCCGTTCCCGAACAGAATTTCCATCCGCGCATGACTCGACCTTCTGCTTTCGGCTGGTCGTGCGTCCATCTCAGAACAACAACGGTTTGGATTCCATGATGCCCCACACTCATTCGCGTAGGACCTTCCTCAAAACGACGGTGACACTTGCGGGAACCGCACTCATCTGGTTCGGCCCGCTTGATACCTCATTGCGCGGCCAGGCCCCAGAAGCGTCCGACCGGCAGAGACCCTTGATGGCCTACATCGGTACGTTTAGTTCTCCCCTCCGCGACGTGCTCCCGACGCAGGTCGACCTTCCACCGGGAAACGGGCGTGGAATTCACCTCTTCGAAGTCAATCGCGACACGGGAACCCTAACGCCCTCGGGAATTTTCGAAATGGGGACC
>JBJHCD010000891.1:0-2922 GCA_050485845.1 Pirellulaceae bacterium
GCCGTGGTGTGTCCTTGCTCGATCAGGTAGTCACAAAGCCGCGAGAGCGCTTGAAGAGGAATGTACTTCACTTCGTTCTTCAGCAGCGCGGAGACCTGATGGCGATCGAGCCCCGTGTACTCGACAATCGACTTGATGGTTCCAGGACGCTTACGGGGATCTGGGGAGTGTCCCAACAATTCGGCTAGTCGAAAAGAATACCGCATGACGGTGTGGCCCTTTGGGTGAACAACGGACAAATCAAAACCATTCAGGCCGGGCCTGGCCAAATTCGCGTCAGGTTCTCTCCCTTCGTGAACTAGCAGTCCCTCTGCCCGCCGCCTTCTCAAGAGTATAGAACGGGTCCTGTCAGAGGCAAGCCTAGGGAAGTCAATCTTCCCTTAGAATTCATGGCGGAGACCCGCAATTACCAGTGGGGGGCGACGGTGCACACGAGGTGGTAAACGAGGTGGCAGGCGGCCTCGCCGGGGGCCGCCGAGCCGACTCGAGAATGGCGAATGGGGATCGGCGGGTTACAGGCTCGCCCGAGGGCCGATGGGGTTACAGGAAGTCAAAGCGTAGCTGCGAATCTTCCAGTTCGGCATCGGGATTGATTTCCTTGTACAGCAGGCTCGGCTGGATGTCGCGATTGTGCTGATACTTGTTGCTGGCATATTCCTGGATCTCCCCGGCCACCTGATGATAGAAGATCTGACAGATGGAAATCCCTGGATAGATCCGGATGGGCTGCGATGCGAACATCTCGAGTGTCCAGTAGCCACAGAAGCCGACATCGCCGAAACCTGCCGTGACATGGACGAAGAGCCCCAATCTCCCCACGGACGAGCGGCCTTCGATCATCGGGACCAGGTTGCGGGTTTCCGTATATTCGGCGGTTCGAGCGAGGTAGAGCTGATGAGGATTGAGCACCAAACCCTCTTCGGGAATGGTGATTCGCCGAACTCGATTCGGCTGCTTCATGTCGAGCACGACTTCCTCGTACGTCAGCAATTCGTCATGCAGCGTGAGGTTGTAGCTGTTGGGATTCAGTCGAGACTCGTCGAACGGATCGATTACGATGTCGCCGCCGAGGTGTTTCTTGATTTCCGAACCGGTGAGAATCATGGGGCCGAAATGCCTGTGGAGTGCCGGGACCGGGTCGAGCGGATCCGGGCGCATGTCTGGTGGGAGGGTACCCAGGGGCCGAGTCGGATCGAGACCAGGGGTGAGACGAAGGATTCGATGGGGATGTGCTGCCGGAAAGGTGTCTCCGTGAGGGAGGGACGACGAGGGTCAGGGATCGGGTGGGCCGACCAGGTGACTGGGAACGCCGATGCGGGGGCAGAGCTTCACCAGGACGCACTGGTCGCAGGCCGGTTTGCGCGCCTTGCAGACTCGGCGGCCATGATGAATCAACCGATGAGAGAACATGACCCATTCTTTCTTCGGGAGTTGGGCCATTAAGTCCTGTTCGATCTTCTCGGCGGTTCGCGCCGAGCTGAGTCCGAGTCGGCGGGTGATTCGCGTCACGTGGGTATCGACGACCACTCCGGAGGCGATGCCGAAGGCGGTCCCCAGCACGACATTCGCCGTCTTTCGACCGACTCCGCCGAGTTGCACGAGTTGATCGAGTTGACGGGGAACCTGCCCGTCATGTCGCTCCACCAACCGGCGGGCGCAGGCCAGGATATTCTTGGCCTTGGACCGAAAGAAACCGGTGCTCTTGATCAGCCTTTCCAAGTCTTCCTGAGAGGCCTCGGCCATGGCATGTGGATGGGGATAGGCCGCGAAGAGGGCCGGCGTCACCTGGTTGACCCGCTCATCCGTGCATTGGGCGGAGAGGATGGTGGCGACGAGCAATTGGAATGCATTTTCATGCCGAAGCGCGCAGGGAGCTTCCGGATATTCGGCGGCCAGTCGCCGGACCACTTTGGCGGCATGGCGTCGATCGGCCGCCGTCGCCGCGGGTGCTGGTTTTGAACTCGACATCGGCTCTCGGCACGTTTTCGGGGAATTGCGGCTGGGCAAATCGCGTCTGGGGGGCCCCGTAACCGGATCGGTCACGGGTTGGGGGGGTGCTCGGAAACGCCACCGAACCATTCCAGGTTGCTCGAAAAGAGTTCCAGAACCATTCCAGAACCACTTCCACAACCCCACTTCGAAAACCATCAGAAAAACCACGGAAAAACCACGGAACAACCACAAAAAGAATCTGGGGACGGTCGGGGGGGTAATGGCTCGGTGGGACGCCTGATTGTCGGCGGGCTGACGGGACGATGTCAACCATGCTTGAGCCGATGGTGACATCGGGGTGGAAGTCTCCCGTGTTGTTTCGGCCGTGTCGTTTCGGCCGCTCGGGATCGCTGAATCCGGAAATCGTTGCTATGGTGAAGATTGATGTTGGTTCCGTCGCGGCGGTTCAGCCCGCGAGCCCATTCCATCGAACCCCGACGAGTATTCGATGTCCGATTCAAATTCCTCACAATCTGGTGCCACGCCGAGGGAGACTCCCGATCCTAGTCCGGCCTACGACCCGCTCTACCTGGCGGGAATCAAGCATTTCAACATCTGCGACTTTTACGAAGCCCACGAGGTGTGGGAAGAACTGTGGACGGAGTATCAGGGGGACTCGCGCCGCTTTTACCAGGGGCTGATTCAAGTCGCGGTCTGTCTGCATCACTTTGGGAACGGGAACACGCGGGGAGCGAGAAAGCTGTACCACAGTTCCCGCAAGTACCTCGAGACCTACGCCCCGGTGCACATGGGGCTGCATCTCGAGCCCTTCCTGGATCAGTTGGAGATCTGCTGCCGGGGAATCCTGGAAAGCGACGAGGAGTTTCCGAGCCTCGAGATCGTGCCGGGCGAGATGATAGGTGTGTGTGGTCCCACAGGCTGCGGACAGACCACGCTGACCGACCGGCTGATCGGGATCCTCGACCCGAC
>JBJHCD010000892.1:0-2911 GCA_050485845.1 Pirellulaceae bacterium
CCCAATACCCTGATGGTGGTCGAAGCGGCGGGGCGACGACTTGTCTGGACCGAGCCTCGGGATGTTGACACAAGGCGGCAGACCGTGGTGGTCAATGCGCCGGGCAATCAACCTGGTAGATCGGAGGGAATTCTCTCGTCGCATCATATGCAGGGAGCCAATGCGGCTCTCGCGGATGGAAGCGTTCGCTTTCTCTCGGAAAGTATCGACTCGAACGTCCTTCGTGCCTTGACCACCGCGGCGGCCGGAGACGAAATCGGTTACTGACCGAATGTCGAATCTCGAAATCTCGAAGAGCGACGCTGCACTCTCATTTTTTTCTCATTTCCTTTGGATGCATGGGCTGCGCGGGGGGGGAGTAGGAGTGAGTCGGTCACGGGTCGGGCACTTTGGGGCGTGGGCTCGAATGCGAGCTATTGGCGGAAACTATCGGCCGGAGCTATAGCCTGGATCCGGTGGATGAGCGAGTCTGGCCGAGGATTTGATTGACGTGGGCTCCACGAGTCTTAAAATGGGGGGCATCCGCCCGGCCCCCCAAACTCCCCCCCTCCCATGCCCACCCAATGAGTTCTGCCCGATGATTCGATTCGCTCCTGGTCCCCGGCGACTCCTTCGGTCTCTTGGTTTACCGCCCGTCGGTTTACTGCCCTTAAGCTCACTGCCTCTTGGTTTGCTGCTTCCCGGCTTGCTCTTTCTGGGCTTCGTCGGTGGTCATTCCATCCTGCTGGCGGACGTCCCCGAGCCGGATCGGGCCGAGGGGGAAGAGTATTTTGAAAAGCATGTTCGGCCTCTCTTGGCTGAAAAGTGTTATTCCTGTCATGGTCGCGGTCAACAAAAGGGAGGTTTGGGACTCGACCGGCTTGAAGATCTGATGGCGGGTGGAGAAAGCGGTCCCGCCGTTGTCGCTGGAGAGCCGGACGCGAGTCCTCTCCTGGAGGCGATTCGATACGAGGGCGGTTTGGAGATGCCCCCCGACCAGAAGCTGACGGACCGGGAGATTGCCGTTTTCGAGCAGTGGATCCGGATGGGGCTCCCATGGCCGGCCGATGAGGAGTCGGGTGGCAGTGAGATTCGCGAGGATGGCACGATCACCGACCGGGATCGGAACTTCTGGTCGTTCCAGCCGGTCCGAGAACCGCCATTGCCGGAAGTCGAGCGAGTCGATTGGCCTCGCCGTTCCATCGACTACTTTGTGCTTCAGCGGCTGGAGTTGGAAGGGTTCGAGCCGAATCCGGAGGTCGACCGCCGAACTTTCATTCGGCGAGCGACATTCGATCTGATCGGGCTCCCGCCGACGGAAGAGGAGATCCAGGAATTTCTCGCGGACGAGGGAGAAGGAGCCTACCAGCGGCTGATTGATCGGCTGCTCGAGTCGCCGCATTATGGTGAGCGTTGGGGGCGTCACTGGCTGGATGTCGCTCGGTACGGCGAGGATCAGGCACATACGTTTCAAGCTCGACGCTATCCCAGCGGCTACCGGTACCGCGACTGGGTCACGCAGGCCCTGAATCGAGACTTGCCGATCGATCAGTTTCTACTCGAGCAGATCGCTGGAGATTTGCTACCGGGTGACGATCGGATCGAGCGACTGCCGGCACTTGGCTTTTTCGCCCTCGGACCCGTCTATTACGCCGACGCCGGTTGTGCCCCGAAGGCGAAGGCGGACGAATACGACGACCGGATCGATACGTTGACTCGAGGAATCCTGGGGTTGACCGTCGCTTGTGCTCGTTGCCATGACCATAAATTCGATCCGATCTCCGCTCAGGACTACTACGCGCTGGCCGGTGTCTTTGCCAGTTCCGAGTACGTTGAGGCTCCGCTCGTACCCGATGACGTGGTTCAGGTCTACGAGAAAGCTCGGGGGGAAATCGAGCAGTTGGAAAAGGAGTACCAGGCGGAGCAGGGGAGAGCGGGACGGGAATTGAGCGAGTCGCTGGTCTCTCGAGTGGCTCGATACCTGCAAGCGGCCTGGCTGGTCCGCCGGCATCGCGCCGATCCATCCGACTACTCCGCGGTCGAGGCTCTTCGCGAGGCGGGCTTGGTGGCCGAGGAGGTGGCCGAGGAGGTGGACGAACTGGTGCTGGATCGGTGGCTGAAGTTCCTGGAGAGCGACCGAGCCCGTCAGGTGGGGGTGCTGGCTGAGTGGCAGGAGCTTGTCGCTGAACTGCTCGCATCGCCCGTTGCATCGTCTGTCGCATCATCCGACGAATCATCCGTCGAATCATCTGTTGGCTCGCCCGGGAGCCCGTCATCCGAATCGGATGAATCGGGTGAAGCTGTAGCGTTGGTGGAGTCGGTGGCGTTGGTGGAGTCGGTGGAAGAAGAGTTGGCGGCACGCTTGGATCAGCTGGCGGTGTCCGGTCAGGATCAATTGCAGAAGGCCGTGGAGGTGCGGCGCGAGGAGGAGGCCCGGCATCGCGAGCAGGTAGCGGCGCTCGAGCCAGGAGAGAGCGAACCGAAACCACCCGCCTTGCCGGACGAAGTGGCGGGCTTGCTGAGGGACTTGGTCGATCATCGAGAGGCTCCACTGGCCATTCCGGCCGACCGCTTGGAAAAGCTGCTTCCCACCGCCACCAGCCAGGCCCTGGCCGCTCGGAAGAAGCAGATTGAAGAGCGAGAACAGGCGGCTCCGCCAAAGTACCCCGTGGCCCACAGTTTGACCGAGGGGAAACCGGTGGACAGCCGACTGCACCGGCGTGGAAACGTCAACGATCAGGGGGAGGAAGTCGAGCGGCGGTTTTTGGCCATTCTTTCGTCGGAGACGAGCGAACCATTTCGCGAAGGGAGTGGTCGGCTCGAGCTGGCGAGGAAGATTGTCGATCCAGAGAATCCGCTCACGGCGCGGGTCTTCGTCAATCGCGTCTGGCAGCATCATTTTGGCCGGGGGATCGTGGGGACGCCCAGTAAC
>JBJHCD010000893.1:0-2906 GCA_050485845.1 Pirellulaceae bacterium
CACCGACATGCTGGTCGAGCCAGCTCCAGAGTTGGCGACCGAGGTAGGCGGCCAGCAGTTCCGCCGTGGTGTTGGCGACCGGCAATAAGCGGCAATCTTCCTGGGGGAAAATCCAGCGGCGATCTTCGAACGTGGCAATCACTTCTTTCCCTTCCGTCCGAACTCGAATCGCGGGGTGCTCGGTCGGTAGCAGAACGTGATGGTCCAGTTCACTGACAAGGTTCTGTAACTGGTCACGGAGGGCGATGAAATCGACCACGTAGTGGTTCTCGTCCAACCGGCCGATCACTTCGGCTTCCACCGCATAGTTGTGTCCATGCAGTCGCTCGCAGATGTTACCCGCAAAGGTAATGAAGTGGGCGGCACTGAAAATGAGCGATTCCTTTTGGAGTCGCACGCGAAACGTTTCAGGCATGAGTCACTCAGCGGAAAGGGGGCACAAGTTGACCATCTCGGAGCAGCGCGAACAGCCCGGCGGCGATCAAGTCGGCGGAGGTTCCGGGGTTGCGGCGCGATCCGGCCGACCGCAGCCAGTAGTCGAGTTCCCCCAAGGCTTCATGATAGGGTTCGTCTCCGGGCCCACCCTGCTCGAGTACCTCGGCCGCCCGATCCGATGCCTCTTGGGCCTCGCGCGGACCACCCTTGCGGGCAATCAGGGAATCGGGGTAAGTGGCCATCAGTGTTAGGAAAGCATGCACAATGGATTGAGTAAGCGAGAACCCCTGGCGAACCGGCTGAAGAATCCAAGGACCCACTTGCTGAAGAACGATCGAAAAACCCTCGACGTACTGCCGCGCGATCAAATCGCGATCCCGGGCAAGCTGCATGGCTGTGAGTAAATCCGCCGGTGGCGTGCCGGACACGTCCATTTCCGGAACCTCCCCCAAAGCTCCACTCGAAGCAAGCCGAATGGCCTCGTAGACCAGCCGAGCGTCCTGGGAGTCCAGGGCCCGCAGCACCTCGGAAATGCCGCCGGCCAGCGGGACTTCTCGAGGGACAGCGGCCAGGGGAGCAATCAGCAGGACGATGCCGAGGTTCGTGTTGGTGTTGACCAGCGTCCGCGTATCGCGGATCGCCTGGAACACGGCCTGCCCCACGCCGATCTCGGCGGCCCGTTCCATGGCGGGAGCAATCCGGACGCCGCTCATGGCGAAATCTTGCAGATACAAGTCTTCGAAGTCGGCCCCGCGATGCACGTTCCCCGGTTTCGGCGCCATGACTTCCAACAAGGAGGCCAAGGCGGCACACTGACCGATCGGCAGATGCGGCCCAGGGCTGGACGTTGCCATCGGATTCGATTCCGAGCGACGGACGGGATCAGTGGACATCCAGCTTACCCTCGGGACGAGGTTCCGCCATGGAAGCGACGAGCGGGTTGGTCTGGTCGAGAAAGGGCCGCATGTGGCCGACCACTTCCTCCCACGCATCTTCCAGGACGTAATGTCCGGCATGCTCCAATCGATGAACCTCCGCCCGAGGAAACACTCGGCAAAACCGATCAAGACAGACGGAGGTGAAGCACCAATCCTTCATACCCCAGATGATCTGGATGGGACGGTTGGCCAGGAAGGGGAGTCCCGCTTCGATGACCCGCAGTTCGTGATAGGCCGGATGGCGCCGAGTGAGCGGAATGTCCCGGACAAACTCATCAATGGCGACTCGGTTCGCCGGTGAGTCGTAGGGGGCCAACAGACCGGCACGGACGGCGGGGGTCATGCGTCGCGGATGTTCGACCGCCATCGATAGGGCGGCTCGAGCAAACAGGTTCCCCTGACGGATTGCCAAGCTCCCGATCAGCGGAAGGCGACAGGCGAGAATTCGCCAGGGAACGTAAGGAGGGGGAAAGGCCCCGGTATTCAGCAGCACGATTCGTCCGACGCGATTCGGAACCCGCTCGGCGGCCCCCAATCCGATCGCTCCACCCCAATCATGAACCACCAGCGTGATCTGACGGAGGTCAAGTTGCTCGATCAACTGGACCAAATCGTCGATCCGCTGGCTGAGCGTGTAGCAGTAGTCGGGCGGCTTGTCGCTCAGGCCGCACCCCATGTGATCGGGAACCACGACGCGATAGTCATCACGAAAGGCCGAGACAAGATGCCGAAAATAGAATGACCAGGTCGGGTTGCCGTGCACCATCAATAGCACGGGCCCCCGGCCCTCGTCCAGATAATGCAACCGCGCCGAACCTCGATCGACGAAATGCGATTTGAACGGATAGAGTGATTGCCAGTCGGCGTTCATCGGATACCGGACGAAATGTTGAGCGGACCATTGCACATGGGCTTACATCGGCTTCACGTAGCGAGGGAAGCAGCGACGATTGGGCCATTCCATTCAAGGAATGGCAACTGATCCCGTCGAGCCGTTCTCAAACGGCGCTGCATTCTCCGAGCGATCAGCGGTCTCCCGGCCCCCAACCCGTGAACTTGTTTCGTTTCCGAGTATAACCGCTGATGGGCAAAGGCTCCTAGTCCCCAGCCAAGTCGCCCTTCCGCCCATTTCCCTTCCTTGTCATGCCGGGAAAGAGTCGCCGTTCCCAATAGTCCAAAATTAGAAACAATCCGGCCACCAAGGTTCCGGCGAGGTAGCCGAAAAAGCCACCCGCGGCCGCCATGAAGGGAAACGCGGACAGCAAGAAAAAGACCGTCTGCCAACCCGAGTCCAGCAGGGCCACAATCAGGACATTCAAGGGAAGCAAAATCGCTCCCGCCGATACGGACGCGGCCCGGGGCACCTTCCCAAAGGACATTTGCAAGCCCGCGATGACGACCCCGAAGGTCCCCAATCCCAAATAAGTCCCGGGGGGGTGTTCCATGACCCGCAAAACTGCAAATAGCAGACTGAAGGCCGTCAAGAGAGTCATCACGGCCAGCAGTCCGAAGCGACGCGGCACATGATAGACC
>JBJHCD010000894.1:0-2900 GCA_050485845.1 Pirellulaceae bacterium
GGGATCAACTCAATCCTTCCTGCATGTGCTGCAACATAGCGTCAGCACCGGTAAGCTTTTTCCCGAGTTCATGGAACTGTTGCTTCTGACATGGCGAAGCGATGGTTGTTCCAGGCGGGGACGCCGAGCAACTCGACTCTCTCCCGAACAGCTCGGTACCTGGATTGGGGAGCTGAACTCGCGGCGGGCGGTGGAAATGACGGACCGTCAGGCTTGGGTCCAGCGGCACAAGGGTCCGGCGCTCACGGGAAGTTCCTTGCGGAATTACCTGGCCGGGACCAGCGATCGGCCTCAGCGGGAATGCATCCAAAAAATGGTGTGGGCCTTGGTTCCGGACGGCCCGTGTCAGTTGGCGGCCGAGCAGCGATTGTGGCGGATTTCCCGGGCCAGTTATGTGATCGAGCCCTCGCGGACCGAGCGGCTGTTGGAACTATTGGCGTCGGATTGGGATCTCCCCTTGATTCGCCGGGAGGTGGGAAGCGAATTCCCGCTGGCTCGCGTTCGCCTGGGAGAAGCCCGAGTGATCAAGGTACAGTTGGGCTCCGATCCGGTCTCCTTTCAGGGCCTTGTCGACGGGCAAGGACTGTTGCTGACTCCTCTGATCCACCCGCAAACTCGGTGCATCGCCTCGGATATCGCCGCGGTGGACCCGGAAAGCGGTACGCTGCTGACTCCCATCGACTTGGCGCTGGCCTCCGAGGATCGAGGGGCCCTGATGCGAGCCTTGTTGGAGTTTTCCGGAATGCCGATCACTCGGATTGCCGAGTTGACTCGGATTCATGAGACCCTCTTCCAGCAGTGGATGCGTGAAGGGCGGAACCGGAGGATCGAAGACCGGCAGCGGGCCCGACGAATCGTCAATCTCTTGAATCCCCCGGAGCTAGCGCGTTGGCCGACTGATCCCGACCACGTGCGGAAACAGAACGAACGAGCCATACGGCTGCTGACCACCAATGTCACGTCGTTGGCCGAGGCCCTGCGGAAAACGCGGGAATGCTGCGTTCCCACCGATTATCAGTTGGACGAGGAAAAGGAAAAGACATTCCGAGCCGCCTATTTGCTCCGCCAAGTCTTCGGCAAGGACTCGTTGACGAATCTGACCGGAGCCGAAGTGGGCCGCCTCCTGGCGACTCAGCAACTGGGCGACGCTCAATCATTCAAGCACCTGCGGGAAGGGATTCGAGCGAGAGGGAAGAAGTCCGCTCGGCGAGCGACACTGGAGCAGGCCCATTTTCTTGCTGCTACCTTGGAACGGACGGCGGGACCGCTGGACGAGCAGACTCGAAAGGAGTTTGTCGAGCGGGTGGCCTGCGTGGATCTGGCCGAACGGGGGCAACTACTATCGGCGTTCGAATTGCTCAAGCGCGTGGAGGACCCGGCCCGCGCCTATACCGTTCGCGACATGACTCGCGAAATGATGCGGCGTGGCGGAGGATTGGTCCGGTTCAGTCGCAAGCTGCGAATCAGCCAGCAAACTTTGCGGGCCTTCATCTCCAAGGAGAATCATTTCCTCCACCATCCGGTCGCTCGACGATTGGCCGAGCATGGGATGGGATTCGCGCCTGGTAGCGAGGAGTATCGCCGCTTCGTGGTCCTGACAACGGCCGCCTGGCGGCGAGGAGTTCAGTTCGAGCACCTGAGACTCTCCAGTATCTTTCGCGAATACTCCGAGCGCTTGCCACTCTGCGAGACAACGCTGGCCGAGCGGACACTCCGAGCGAGGCTGCTCGGCCGCTTGCTGGCTCAGGCTGCGCTTTCTCCCCGCGAGTTGGCTGAGGCCTTGCGGGTGACTCCCGCCGTGCTTGCCGGCTGGACGACGGCTCGCAGTGGACGGTTCACCAACGCCGACGCGTTGGAGCGGTTCGTCCAGTTGATGCGGTATGAGGAGGAGCAAGTGGAGTTTATTCACGAGGCTTTTGGACCAACGGCCGACGTTCTGGTATCTTGTCCGAGTCGCAATGGGTGATTCCGTCGGCTGCCCCATCGTTTGGGCGGATCGACGGGATGCGTTGCCCCTCAGACCTCACTCGGAGAGTTCTCCATGAGATCCATCTCGTTCTGCCTTGCCAACTTTCTGGGCCTTGCTGCCTTTCTCGGTTTTCCAAGTGCCGTTGAATTTCTAGGGACTGGGGATTGTCAAAGCTCGGGGGTCGCTTGGGGAGTGGACGCCTGGCCCCAGTACCAGGGCAATGCCCTCCGCTCGGGCAACCAACCCGAGGCCGTCCTGCCGGAAAACCTGGGGCTTCTGGCTGCCATTCCCTTCACTGACGGACTTTATGGTTCGCCAGTGGTTCACGATCAGACGGTCTATGTCATGGATGGATCGGGCCTGGTCGTGGCGATCGACACCTCGACCTTCGAGGAGCGGTGGCGATTTCAGACGAGAGGGGGGCCCGGAAACTGCAACAACGTGGCGACTCCAGCCGTCGTGGGAGATTACCTGCATGTGGGGACCATGGCGGGCTACTACTATGTGTTGGATCGGGAAACGGGCCGAGTCGTGCGAGAGATCGATTGTGCCGACCCGATATTTGCCAGCCCGGCCGTGGGAGAGGATCGAGTTTACTTTGCCACGCTGGGGGCTCGAGTTCATGCGGTCGAGCCGACGGGAGAGCTCGTTTGGGTTTGGGATTTTGTTCGTGAGGTGGTCGAGTTTCCTGGGGATCGTTGGAGCGGTGCCGATTGGTTGGAGCACCGGCAAGATCGGGTGACCTGGCGAGACCACTTCGTCTGCTCGCGCGAGATTTGCGTGCTGGGGAAAACGGTCGTGATTCCCGCTGGCGGACGCACGGTTTTCCTGGAAGACGCGGGCGCGGAACCGAAACTGCTGGTGGCCGGGGAGATTCCGGCCTACGACGGTCGTGAGTATCCAGCCACGTTTGGGCAGAGTGCCGATGAGC
>JBJHCD010000895.1:0-2897 GCA_050485845.1 Pirellulaceae bacterium
GGTAATGCCCTGCTTCCATTCGCCCTGGCCGTGCACGACGGAGAACTGTATGCCGGTACATGTGAGCCCGGCAAAGATGAGACGGGGCGAGTCTATCGGTACGCGGGTGACCAGGATTGGGAAGACTGTGGCTCGCCGGATGACTCGAATTCCGTCACGGCGCTGGCGGTCTTTCGCGGCAGTCTTTACGCGGCGACCGGGAAATATCGAGTGGCGGGGTCCGCGCTCCCCGAGTCGGAGAATGAGCATCTCGGTGGCCGAGTGTTCCGATACGATGGTGGGCAACAGTGGATCGATTGCGGAAAGCTACCCCTGACCGAAGCGGTCGGAGGTCTCGTCGTCTTTCGAGACCAGTTGTATGCCTCTTCCTTGTACCGGCCTGCCGGTTTCTTCCGCTACGATGGCGGGACGTCGTGGATCGATTGTGGGACTCCGGGGGAAACTCGAGTTGAGGCACTCGGAGTGTACAACGGACACATTTACGCAACCAGTTACGACGGAGGCCGCGTCTACCGCTACGACGGACAACAGTGGACGGACTGCGGCCAGTTGGATGACAACACGCAAACCTACTCATTCGCCGTCCATGATGGAAAACTGTTTGTCGGCACGTGGCCCAGCGGCCGGGTCTACCGGTTCGAGGACATCGACCAGTGGACGGACGTCGGGCGCCTCGGGGAGGAACTCGAGGTGATGGGAATGCTGGTCCATAACGGCCGACTGACGGCAGGAACGCTACCGCTGGCCGAAGTCTACACCTATGAGGGAGGTGCCAACTGGCGGCGATTGACGCAGCTCGATTCAACGCCCGATGTCAAATATCGTCGAGCTTGGACGATGGCCGAGTTCAATGGGCAACTCTATTGCGGCACGCTTCCCAGCGGCAAGGTCTTCCGCTACGAAGCGGGCAAGAATGCGCTGTGGGGCCGGCCCCTGGCCGCTGGATGGCAGCATCTTGTCGCCGTGAAGAAGGGGGGCCGCTTGCTGCTCTATGTCAATGGAGAGCAGGTGGCCGAGTCGTCGGAGTTCGATCCGAGTGACTACAACCTGGACGTCGATGTTCCGCTGAAGATCGGGGCGGGGTCGAATGATGTTCTGAACGGTCGGCTCTCGGACGTCCGAATCTACCGTCGGGCCTTGGATCCGGAGGAAATTCGAGTTCTCGCCCAGCCCAATCCCTAGGGCCTGCCAAGGTCCGGTTTTCAGGAAAGGTCCCCGCCGATGAAGATGTTCCTCGCCGGTGATTGGCATGATCGTCCCGATCGAATCGAAGTGCTGAATCCATTCGATGGGAGTCTGGTCGATACCGTTCCGCGGGCGACGGCCGAGGATGTCGAGACGGCATTGACGGCGGCGGTGATGGGAGCCGCCGCCATGCGGGAGTTGTCCGCTTATCAGCGGTATCAAATCCTGCACCGCGCCTCGGAGTTGATGGTCCAGCGCCAACAGCAGCTTGGACGGATTATCAGTCAGGAGGAAGGGAAACTGTTTCGCGAGGGACAACAGGAAGTTCTGCGGGCTGCGGAAACGATGGAGATCTCCGCTGAGGAGGCGAAACGCCTGAGTGGCGAAGTGTTGCCACTCGATGCCGCGTCGGCCGGGAAGGGGAAATTAGGCTTTACGCTGCGAGTCCCCTGCGGCGTCGTGGTCGCCATCACGCCCTTCAACTTTCCCTTGAATCTCGTCTGCCATAAGGTCGGCCCAGCCCTCGCCGCGGGGAATGCCGTGGTCGTCAAGCCGGCCAGCGATACCCCCCTCTCCGCTCTCGCTCTGGTCGACATCCTGCTGGAGGCCGGACTTCCGCCGCTGGGCATCGCCTGCCTCACCGGTTCCGGATCGACCGTCGGCATGGGATTGGTTCGGGATGAGCGTGTTCGAAAAGTCTCGTTTACGGGCAGCGCCGAGGTGGGGCGAGAAATCTGCCAGGCTGCGGGGTTGAAACGCGTCACCATGGAACTAGGCTCGAATAGTCCCCTCATCGTCCTGGAAGATGCGGATCTGAACAAGGTGGCGGATGCCGCCATCGCCACCGGTTATGCGAATGCCGGCCAGGTCTGTATTTCCACTCAGCGGGTTATTGCCGTCGATCGAGTTTACTCGGACCTGGTCGAGTTGCTTCGAGAGAAGGTGGCGGCCCTGAGGGTGGGGGACCAATTTGAAGAATCGAGTGACGTGGGGCCGATGGTCCGCGAGGAGGATGCGGCTCGCGTCCAGGATTGGCTCGATGAGGCGGTGGCTGGTGGAGCCCGTTTGGTTTGCGGCGGTGAGCGGCATGGAGCGCTGGTCTCACCGACCCTGCTGACCGATGTAACACCGGAAATGAAGGTTAGCTGCGAGGAACTTTTCGGCCCGGCGATTGGAGTGACCGGGGCGGCGAATATCGATGAGGCGATTCAATTGGCCAATGCAACTCGCTATGGCCTCAGTGCCGCGGTCTTCACCGAAAGCCTCGATTCGGCCATTCGTTTTGCCAAACAGGTCGAAAGCGGCAACATCCACATCAATTGGGGAACTGCCTGGCGTGCCGACTTGATGCCCTACGGCGGTTTGAAGGAGAGCGGAATGGGCAAGGAAGGCCCCAAGTATGCAATTCAGGAAATGACCGAAACCAAGACCGTGGTGATCCACGGCGTTTAGTATGCACGGTGTTTAGTTCACGCAGTTTCTAGCTCACGCAGTTTCTAGTCAAATCGTCACGAACGTTGGAACGAAGGTAGGACGTACGAACCATGCCGACCTTGCTGCGGTTATTCACCGCGATTTCGTTGATCTGGCTGTCCGCGGCCACGGCATCCGCTCAGGATGCCCGCATGACTCCCGAACTCCTGTGGAAGCTGGGCCGCCTCGGCGAGGCGGCGATTTCCTCCGATGGAACTCGGATCGCCTACTCCTGTCTC
>JBJHCD010000896.1:0-2890 GCA_050485845.1 Pirellulaceae bacterium
GAGTCGATCGGCCAGTTCGTCCGTCACCTCGTCCATCTCGACGCCCAGCCAACCTCGAGCAAACTTTCCCTCCAAGCGGAGACGCTCGTAGACCTCGCGGACCACATTACTGGGAACCGCGAAGCTGATACCCTGATAGACTTCGCCGACAATCGCCGTGTTGATCCCGATAACTCGACCCTGTTCATCGACCAGCGGGCCGCCACTGTTCCCCGGATTGACGGCGGCATCCGTCTGCAGGAAATCTTGGTAGGCGTTGCCTGCCACGCCCGCTCGGTTCTTGGCACTAAGGATTCCGAAGGTGATCGTTCGCTGCAGGCCGAACGGGCTTCCGGCGGCCCAGACCAGTGAACCAACCTCCAACCGCTCGCTATCACCCCACTCGGCCGCCGTGAGTCGATCCGCGTCGATGCGGAGGAGAGCTAAATCGGTTGCCGAGTCGGTGCCGACAAGTTGTGCTCCGAGTCGGCGTCCGTCGCTGAGCCCCACTTCGATCTCCGTTGCGTCACGGATCACGTGGTAATTGGTTACGATGTATCCGGCCGAGTCCACGATGACCCCCGAGCCTTGACCGGAGGACTCGCGGCGACGGGGACTTGGAAACATGGGGCCCAAGGATTCATCGGATACCGGACGAGAGGTGCTCGTGACGTTAATGTGCACGACGCTGGGCGAGACGCGTTTGGAAACCATTTGGTAGGCCCGTGACATGGCGGCGAGCGGCGTATCTTGCAGTTCGCGCCCCGCTTGTTCGAACTGAGCCCGTTCGCGTCCCCGGGTGATCGAATACTGCACTTCTTCGGCAAATTGAGGAACGCCGTAGCGGATCCCCACCATCAGTCCGAGGATCGCCATCAGCCAAACCAGCCGCAATACCCCATCCCATCCCGCCGCGCGAATCTCTTCGAAGTTGTGTGTCGGGCGGCCCGAGCCAATAGGGATAACCGGAGCGGAAACGGAACCCCGAGAGAGGCTGGAAGGTACGTTGCCACCCTGTGACGGACCGGGAGAATTGGGATTCTCTGGCGTCTGGGGGATCGCGGAGGCTGGTGATGGAGTGTCGGAGAAGCTCTGGTCTGCCACTTCGGGGGTGGAATTCTCGCCACTCGCCCCGCTCCCGGCTGTCTCGCCGCTGCCGCCGCGAAGTGATTCCGGATCACTCGTCGAGGCCGCGGCGTCACGAATGGTCATGTCATGCATGGGCCGAAATCTCGTCGTCATTGCTCACCCGGGGAAAACGAACCGCCTCTTCAGTTTATACGAAGGTGCACTCCTTCCGTCAAAGACTTTCCGGCTCGCTCCCTACTTGATTTTGTCCATTGGGGGGTCTGGCGGGCTCGGGGGGAGTCGGTCTCCGTTGCAATTCCCCCGGCCAGTCGTGCATAATGCGGGGCAGCTAGCGGATGGTGCCGGAATTCGGCGGCCGAAGCGAGGAATCGATCTATTGAGGAATTTTGAGATGCGGAATGTGCGAATGACCCCGTTGCTGCTGGCAACGGCGATCAGCATCTGGGGCGTGACGTCATGGGCGGACGAGACCGAGCAATTGGTTCCCCCGGGATTAGGAGATCCAGGTCAGTTGGAATCGATTGAGGTCGAGACGGGGCGACTCGCCGACGGAGAGGTGGGGCTGGCCGGGCGAGACTCTTACCAACAACTGATCGTGACGGGACATTATTCCAGTGGACAACAGCGGGATCTGTCGCGCGACGTGCAGTACACGCTGAGCGAGTCCGGAATTGTCGAAGTGGATGAGTCCGGCTTTGTGACTCCTGTCTCCGAAGGCGCCGTGGACATTCACGTCCAGGCAGCCCCGGGAATCGACACCTCCCTCTCGGTGCGGGTCACGCATATCGAGCAGGATCTGCCGGTGAACTTCGCCAACGAAATTGTCCCCATCTTCACCAAATACGGGTGCAATGGTGGTGGATGTCATGGGAAGAGCGGTGGCCAGAACGGGTTCCGTCTCTCGCTGCTCGGTTTCGAGCCGACGGAAGATTATGAGTACTTGGTGAAGGAAGCTCGCGGCCGAAGGCTCTTCCTGTCCGCACCCGATCAGAGTCTCCTGATCACCAAGGCGATTGCCCAACTGCCGCACGGTGGTGGACAACGAATCGACCCCGAATCGCCGGCTCACCGACTCCTCCGCCGCTGGATCGAGCAAGGGGCTCCCTACGGAAGCGAAGAGGATCCGGTTGTCACGCAGATCGATATTCATCCGGTCGAGCGAATCATGGGACGGAACGCGGATCAGCAGCTTTCCGTGGTGGCTCACTACAGCGACGGTTCGACCGAAGATGTAACTCGGATGACCCAGTTCGACTCGAATGACACCGAAATGGCGGAAGTGAGCGTCACGGGACTCGTGTCGACTTCGGAATTAACCGGAAGCGTCGCCGTCATGGCCCGATATCAGGGACATGTCGCCGTATTCCGGGCGACCGTGCCGCTGGGAATTCCGGTCGAGGATCTCCCGGCGAGCCGCAACTACATCGATGACGAGGTTTTCGGCAAGCTGACCGCGCTCGGGCTTCCCCCGTCGCCGATCAGCGATGACGCCACCTTCCTCCGCCGCATTACCGTGGACTTGGCTGGACGCTTGCCGACTTTGGAGGAGTCCGAGGAATTTCTGACGGACTCCAATCCGGAAAAGCGAGAAGTCCTGATTGATCGCTTGCTGGACAGCACCGATTACGCTGATTACTTCGCGAACAAGTGGAGTGCGATTCTGCGAAACAAGCGGAAGACGCCGCAGGATCGTCGCGCGACCTATGCCTTCCATGCCTGGATCCGCGACTCGTTCCTCGAAAACCGCCCCTACGATCAGTTCGTGCGGGAAATCGTCGCCTCCTCCGGCCAGGCTGACCTTAATCCCCCCGTGGCTTGGTAT
>JBJHCD010000897.1:0-2884 GCA_050485845.1 Pirellulaceae bacterium
CATGGTACCATTCCCTCCCCTTTCTTCGAAGCCAGGGACGCGACTAGACTGAGGGCCACGTCCCGTCCGCCCCCGAGATTTCCTTGTGAGGTTGAATCCACTTCCGATGCCCCCTCTGATTGCCATCACCATGGGAGACCCTGCCGGGATAGGACCGGAAATCATCGTCCGAGCTTGGCAGACCCCTCACCTGCACACGCTGGGTCGTAACATCGTCCTGGGGAGTCCCGCAGTGATGCAGCGGGCGGCGGAACGGTTTGCTCCCGGACTCGTGGTTCGCCAAGTAAACAGTCTGGAACAGCCGGCTTCCGTTCCCGGCGAACTGCTCTGTTGGGACTGCGTCTCGCCGGCCGCGGCGGATGTCCCCCCGGCCCAGATGGATCCCCGCGGCGGACAAGCTGCCCACGACGCGCTTCGGGAAGCAACTCAGCTGGCCCTGGCGGGCCAAGTCGACGCGATTGTCACCGCTCCCCTTCACAAGGCCGCCTTGCAAGCGGCCGGGTGGACGTATCCGGGACACACCGAAATGCTGGCGGAATTCTGCGGTGTGACCGACTTTGCGATGATGCTCTACCTCGCTCAAGGAGATTATGTTCGAGGCAGGCATGGACTGGGGGTCGTTCACGTGACTTTGCACATGGCCCTCCGCGACGTCTTTCAGCACCTCACCTCGGAAAGCATCCTGTCCAAGATCGAATTGGCCGATCGGAGTCTCGCCCCCCTGCTAACAGATTCGCCTCCCCGACTGGCCGTCTGCGCTCTGAATCCGCATGGAGGTGAATTCGGCCTCTTCGGTGACGAAGAGACTCGGATCATCGAGCCGGCGGTTCGAGAGGCCCAGCGGCGCGGTCTTCAGTGTGCCGGTCCCTTTCCGACCGACACGCTGATGGTCCGAGCGGCCGCGGGTGATTTTGATGGCGTCGTCGCCATGTATCACGACCAGGGCCATATCGCCCTCAAACTGCTCGGAATGCATCGAGCCGTGAACGTCACCTTGGGATTGCCAATCGTCCGGACCAGTGTCGCTCACGGGACCGCTTTCGACTTGGCCTGGCGCGGTGAAGCCCAATTCGTCGGACTCATCGAGGCATCGCGCGTCGCCGCTCGGATGGTGGGGGAACGGTCAAGTCGTCACGAAGCGAAGCAATCAGGCTGAATCATCCCCCGATTTCGCGGAGGAATCGCTCCGTGTCGTCGTTCAAATCTCGATCCCCCGCCGTGAAGGTGAAGAGGCGGCCGTCCAGTTCGACGCCGACGCGGACCTCGAAGAAATCGACCGCCATGATGGGAACGCGAGTGGACTGGCCGTCGGCTCCCAAACGATGCCGAGCGTACTCCACTCGAAAGGGAAACAGTGGCAGGGAGTCGCTTCGGCTGAGCAGCAGGACCACGGAGTCGGGGACTTGCGGCATCGAGGTCTCCCCTCCCCTACTGGCGCCTTCTCCACTGGCGCCTTCTCCACTGGCGCCGCGCCAACGTCCATGCAGCACCCAGACGGGTAATTCACCCAGCTGGGCGGCCCGAGGATCCTCAAACTCGAAATGTGCGTGCAGCCCCTCGAGCAACTGAACCAGCCCCCCCATGGCCAATTGCTGGGCGGGAGTCAGATTGGCTCCGACGGGCGAGTTACGAACGCGACGCAGATCCACTCGACCAATCGTGGTCCGTTTGTCCAGATCTCGCTGCGTCCACAAGTAGTCGCCATCATTGATCTGCTGGAGAACGAGAACTTTGTCAGCCATGGGAAGCTTCACGTCGAGTCGCGACACGACTCGGTCTCGGGCCTGAGCCTGATAATAGGTGCCGCTCCCGGTGAGACGTCGGTTGAACAGAAAAACCCGCTGTCGAACTCGAGCTTGCAGCGTGATTGGTTCCAGGAGGATTTCGGCTGCTTCGGCCACCAACTCCCCCCCTCGCCTGCCAACCCCCGTATCGGAACCAGAAATTGACCCAGAGAGGTCGTTTTCAAGGGATTCCAGGTCGTTGGCCGAGAGCTGGCCGACCAATGCACCCACCAGGGCGAGGATGGGAAAGATGTACTTCATCGCGCGGTTGTGTGGGTTTTTCCAAAGATTCCCGTTGTGCCAGGCCGAACATATCCCTCAGAGACGTTCCTCCCGTTCCGCTTCGGCGATCGTGCGGGATGACTTGGCGGCCTTCCGTGTGGCCGCTTCCGTCTTCAGTCTGCTTGGCGGAGGGCTCGGGCATTCTAGGGGCAATTGCCTCGCGAGGTCCATGCCAAATTCCCAAGGGGCAGGATGATGATGGGCCGAGTTGGAATGAACTCGGAACACGGTTGTTCGCACCGTCTTTCGACAAATCAACGCAAAAGTAGCATTACCACTCCTGACCGCGGCCGCGTTAGGCCGAGCCACGGTGGGGGTAGCGCTCAGGGGGAAATCATGAAACTACGTCTGCCCTCTTGGACTCTACTGATTGCTCTGGCCTTGCCAGCAATCGGGTGCGTTTCGCCCGTGGGCACCAACCTGCCGCCGGCGGAACGACTGATGGAACCTGGTCCGGGCGTCGGAGGCCCCGGTCCCGGCGTCTTGGCTCCGATTCCTCAACCCGGCCCCATGATGGGAATGCCTGCCACTCAGCCCACCGTCCAGGTGCTCTTCGGCCGACCGGAGTCACTTCAGGTCCGCTGGGATGTGGGAGGCTACGGCCAATTCGATTCGACCCCGCTGGTCGTTCCGGGCCGCCACAACTTCCCGCAAGGGGCCATTTATCGGCTGAAGCTGACGAACATCGCGGGACGGGAGGGAATTGAACTCTATCCGACCCTGGAAGTGGCGAACACGACGCCGCGGACCGCCGCCTATTTGGCGCACAACGCGATTCCGGTCGCCTTCACCGAGGAAGATTTCGAACAGGTGCTGGC
>JBJHCD010000898.1:0-2881 GCA_050485845.1 Pirellulaceae bacterium
GTCATGCTCCTGACCAATAGCCGTTCGATCCGGGATGTGATCCTCTTCCCCCTTCTTCGCCCCGAAACCCCGTCACGTGGTCAAGACTCCGCACCCTCGGAAGCGACGTGAGTCGGCGTGAGGGGGTGCATTGGTTGCCCAGTGGATGGCGGGTACCTGGGGCATCCCTCGCTCGTGCGACTTGGGTGCGTTTTGGATTTGCCGGAATCCGTCTAGCCAGGATGGGGCAGGAAACGTACACTTCCTGCCGCGGCGCCCGTTCCGCGCAGAATTGCTTCCGTTCCGAACCTGTAGGGATTGGTTTCCAGCCAAAGGATTGGCGATGTACAAACTGCTACTCGCTTGGCGGTATCTTCGGACCCGCTACATTGCGCTCGCCTCGGTGATCAGCGTGATGCTGGGCGTGGCCACGCTCATCATCGTGAACAGCGTCATGGCGGGCTTCACGCATGAGATGCACAAGCGTCTCAACGGAATTCTCTCGGATATCGTGGTGGAAGGCCCCGATCTGGTGATGGGGTTTGGAAATCCCGACCGCTACATGGACGAGATCCGAGAGATCGTCGGTTCCGATCTGGAAGGACTCACCGCGACGGTCCACGTTCCCGCGATGCTGAACTTCAACGTACATGGCCAATTCTTCACGCGACAGGTCAATTTGATCGGCGTGGATGACGAGACCTATGCTCGAGTGAGCGATTTCGGGCAGTATCTTTTGCATCCCGAGAATCGCGAATCGCTTTCTTTTCTGCTCCGCGAAGACGGGTATGCTCCCGATCGCGAAGGGTTTCCCCAATCCGGCTGGAAATACCGCCGCATGAAGGCGGCCTACGATGCCTCGCTGGACGAGTCGCGTCGAGAACTCTCGGAAGCAACCAGTTCCCTTTTTCCTCCCGGCGTGGAGGATCCCTATCAGAACACGCTGCAGCAGGATGAAGTGGAACTGTTCGATGCCGGCAAGGAACAACACACCGGCCTGATTCTGGGGATTGCGATCGGGACGAGGCGGCATCGCGAAAGTGATGGGAAGATCAACGACTTCTATTTCATTCGCCCAGGGGACGACGTGCAGATCACCTTCCCCACGGCGGCCAATCCTCCTCGCGCCGAAACGGCTTACTTCACGGTGGTGGACTTTTACGAAAGCAAGATGAGCGAGTACGACTATAGCTTTGCTTTCGTGCCGCTTCATTCGCTTCAGAATTTCCGCGGCATGATCGACCCGACGTCGGGCGAGGGGGCCGTGACCGCCATTCAGCTCAAGCTTCGTCGCGGAGCGGATCTGAACGCGGTACGTGATCGGATCCGCGCCAAGTTTCCACCGCAACAGTATCCCTACTTCCGAATCCAGACTTGGATGGACATGCAGGGGCCCCTGTTGGCCGCGGTCCAGTTGGAGACCACGATTCTGAACATTCTGCTGTTTCTGATCATCGCGGTGGCCGGCTTTGGAATCCTGGCGACCTTTTTCATGATTGTCGTGGAAAAGACTCGAGACATCGGCATCTTGAAGTCCCTAGGGGCTCCCAGCACGGGGGTGATGAGTATTTTCCTCAGCTACGGCCTGTCGCTGGGACTCGTCGGTTCGGGAGTCGGCATGATCCTGGGACTGGTCTTCGTGGCTCACATCAATGAGGTCGCCGATGTGTTGGAAATGGTCACGGGGCGCGAGGTCTTTGATCCGACGGTCTATTACTTCCAAGAAATCCCGGCCATCACGGAACCCATGACCGTGTTCCTGGTCGTTGTCGGGGCGACCTTGATCGCCGTTTTGGCCAGCGTTTTGCCAGCGATCCGCGCCGCTCGGCTCCATCCCGTGGAGGCACTCCGCTATGAATAGTTTCCTTGCCTTGGCCACCAAAAAATCCCGTACTTCCGGACCCGATCAGACTCCGGCACCCCACATTCCACTCCCGGAGCCAGGAGAACTGGACGCTCTTCCATCGCAGGAGACAACTCCCTCCTCCCAGGCCGCTCGGAAACCGATCCTCCGCTGCGAGGGGTTGAAGAAGAGCTATCGCAAGGGAAAGCACATCGTGCCGGTCCTGCGTGGCGTCGACCTCGAAGTTCGCCAGGGGGAGTTCGTGGCCATTATCGGGCAGAGCGGTTCGGGAAAGAGCACGCTCTTGCACTTGTTGGGAACGTTGGATGCGCCCGATGCCGGCACGATCTCGTTCCAAGATTCGCGGATCGACGGACTTTCGCCGACCGCCCGCGATGTGCTACGCAATCGCTACTTCGGGATGATTTTCCAGTTCTATCACCTCCTTCCGGAACTCTCGACTCTCGAAAACGTCCTCACGCCGTTCATGATTCGCGAGCCTGCCTGGCGGTACTGGATGCGTCGCAAGCAGTTTCGTGACACGGCCACCGAATTGCTGGAACTGGTCGGACTGGGACATCGCTTGACGCACAAACCGAAAGAGCTTTCCGGAGGAGAAATGCAGCGGGCCGCCATCGCTCGCTCGCTGGTCGTTCAGCCACAGGTTCTCCTGGCCGACGAACCGACCGGAAACCTCGACCGGAACACCGGCCAAGAGATCATGTCCGTTCTGCGTACCTTGAACCAGCAAAGGATGCTCACTATAGTCATGGTGACGCATGATCTTTCGATTGCTGAGCAGGCCGATCGCGTAGTCCGGCTGGTCGAAGGAAGGGTGGAGACGGCTTGAACGCGTAAATTTGACATGGCTTTGAAGGTCTATATCAGCGGCGCGCTGTACGACAAGGAAGACGCGAAAATCAGTGTCTTCGATCATGGGCTCCTCTACGGCGACGGCGTTTTCGAGGGACTGCGCAGCTACCAGGGGAAAGTCTTCCGTCTGGAAGAACATCTGCAGCGACTCTGGAATTCCGCCAAGGCCATCTGCCTGGAAATCCC
>JBJHCD010000899.1:0-2868 GCA_050485845.1 Pirellulaceae bacterium
CGCCTGACCTACGCCGTGGATGAGGTGGGGGCCGAGGGGAGTATCCGCGTCACTTGGGGAGAGCGGACCAAGGATTGGGACCTCCGGTCCAGTGGCGGGCTCGAGTCATTCATTACGGATGAATTTCCCTTGGCGGTGTCAGATCCCGGTCAGCATGCGCTGACGATCGAGCCCGTGACAAAGCCTGGTCGCGAGGTGATGCGGTTCCGGTCACTCGAGCTGACTCCGTCACGGCGCGGACGTTGATCGGAACGACGGATAAGTGACAATGGCTCGACAGACTTCCTTGCAATTTAGAGCCCTCGGGACATTTTTCGCTTGGTCATGCCGCCGGCTTTGCTAGAATGCGGCTCAAGCGATCAGCCGGTGGCTGGGCCATCGAAACGCCGGCCATCGGCCTGCCATTGTTCACCAGTGGCTGCTTGCCAAAAAGTGATATCCAATCAATGGATATCCAAAAATGGATAACCAAGAAGTGCTCGCCAGGTGCCATTCGCCAGGGGCCAGTCGCCACCCATCAATTCGGTGAAGATTACGGGGGGAGAGGAATGATGCAGACAGGGGAATCGGTGACGCATTGGCTGCCCGGCGTGCGTACCGGTGACGGCTGTGCCCTGGCACAGCTCTGGTCTCGATACTATCAGCGTCTGGTCGCGCTGGCTCGGCGCCGCCTTGGTCCCGCTCGCCACGGGGTTTGTGACGAGGAGGATATTGCCGCCGAGGCGATGCACAGTTTTTTTCGTCGAGCGCGGGCGGGAAGCTATCCGGAACTGGAGAATCGAGAGGACTTATGGCGACTGCTGGCCGCGATTACCAAACGGAAGGCGGTCAGCCAGTTGCGGCATGACCGTAGTCTCAAGCGGTCCACTTCGGAGGAGCACGATGTTGTCGATTCCGCCATTTGGGCGGAACAGCTCGTCCGGGGAGCGGTGGGCGACCGGTCCCCCGAGGAACGGGCGATATTTCGTGAAACGTTGACGCGCCTTCTGGCCGGACTGAGTGATGAACTGCGCGAGATCGCGATCAGCCGACTCCAAGGGTACACGATCGTGGAAATTGCCGGTCAGATCGGCCGTTCCGTCCCCACAGTCGAACGACGGCTCCGCTTGATTCGGGAATACTGGCAACGACGGGGAGGGGCTGCATTGTGACGCCGACTCCCGAATCTTCATCCCCGATCGATTCCAATCCTGGCCATGACAATAATCTGGATGAGGGAGTTCTGATCGACGAACTCTGCCTCTTTTTCGAGGATGCTTGGCTTCGCAATCGCGAGCCCAAGCTGGAGCCGCTGGTGCAGGGTGTCCCGGCTCCTCTACGGGGTGAATTGCTACGGGAGCTGCTGGCTCTGGATCTGACCTATCGGCGAAGGCGGGGGGAACGTCCTCGTGCCGAGGACTATCTGCGGCGTTTTCCAGGGCTGGAGGAGCATGTGCGGCAGGCTTTCCCCGTGGTCACGCAGCCCGAGCCGATGGAGTTCGCGCCGGGGATCGTCGTGGATCGCTATCGCATCGAGGGGGAACTGGGGCGAGGAGCGTTCGGCACGGTCTTCCTGGCTCGGGATCTCGAACTGGAACGACAAGTGGCGATCAAGATTCCCGGAGGGCCCCACACGGCCACGCCGGGTCAGATCGGACAGTTAGTCGAGGAAGCTCGAGCGGCAGCTCAACTGCAGCATCCCAGCATCGTTTCGCTGTACGACGTTCAATCCCTGCCCGACGGACGGTTGTATGCCGTGATGAAGTACGTGGAGGGACGTTCGTTGCGGGAACAGTTGACTCAGGAGCGATTACCTCCGGATCAATTGGCCGAGATGTTCGCCGCGATTGCGGATGGACTGGCCTACGCGCACGAGCGGGGGTTTGTACATCGTGATCTTTCTCCGAGCAACATTCTGCTGGATGAAGCTCTTCGGCCCTTGATCGCCGATTTTGGATTGGCCTTGCATGAGCGGGGACTCCAGCGACGGGTGGGCGAACAGGCGGGATCGTGGGCCTACATGGCACCGGAGCAGGTCCGGGGAGAAACGCACCGCCTGGATGGTCGAACCGACATCTGGGCACTTGGTGTGATGCTGTACGAGGCTCTCACCGAACGGAGGCCGTTTCTCGGCCAAGACGCCGGAGAGATCGCCGAGGAGATTCAACATCGGGATCCCAAGCCGCCGCGACAGATTCGTCGCGAGATTCCGCGGACCCTGGAAGCGATCTGTCTCCGCTGCCTTGCCAAGTCTCCCTCCAACCGCTACCTGACCGCCGGCGATTTGGCCAATGATCTTCGTCAGTGGAATCAAGCCTCGGAGCGGATGAGTCGGCGGGTGCTGCTGGCGGGCGGAGGAGGGCTTCTGGGTTGCGGCCTTCTCTGGCACTGGTTCTCCTCACGCTCCTCCGTTCCTCAAGCCCCTTCGACCCAAGCTCCCTCGACCCTTGTCGCCGGGGCGCTGCCCGGCACGTTGGCCGAGCGGGAAGTCCGATCGGACCGAGCCGACGTGCTGATCTGGCGAGGAGATCAGTGGGCCAACTTGGAGGCTCCCTGGCAACTGCCGCTCCGCAGTGGAGATCAGGTCCGAGTCCACGTGCAGCTCCGTCAACCGCGGTATCTCTATGTCATCTGGTTGGACGCCGAATCGGAGATTGCGCCGGTTTATCCTTGGAGCATGGGAGACTGGCAGGAACGTGACACCGAGAACTTGGTCGAGCGGCTGGAGCTTCCCTCCGGGGGTGGAGATCACGTTTGGACCATGGAAGCGGGGGACTTGGGAATGGAAATGCTGCTGGTTCTGGGGCGACCGACGCCACTTCCCGCGGATTTTCCCCTGGCCGACCGGCTGAGGAATCTACCACTGCTTCCACCCGCGAGTCCCCCCTC
>JBJHCD010000900.1:0-2864 GCA_050485845.1 Pirellulaceae bacterium
GTATGGCCCTTATTGGATCAATGCGAACTACCTTCCGTGGCGCACACAAATTGCCGCTTTGCTGTGTGCATCCGATCCAGAAGGTAAACGAAAGACTCCCACACAAACTGGGTTCAACAACTACGTCTGGAGCCAAGGTGACCGAGTTCAGGTATGGGCGGAAGCAGTCAGCCGAAGTCCCTTTGGGGCCAGGCAACACTTTGATCTGTCCGCCGTCCGCGACGGAACCAGCAACACGATCGCTCTCAGTGAACGAGTCATTGGAACCGGTACCGGCCAGCGAATCCTGGGCGGAATGGTGATGCAACAAGACTACGTTGCCCCTGGTTATGCCGTCAATGCGAATAGTCCTATTCAGTGCATGGCGACCCGCGGACTCAATGGCCTCTATCAGCAGGGATTGGAGGTCCGGGCGTCAGCTGGCCGTGCGTGGCATGTTGGTTACAGCGGCTACACCATCTTCAATACGATTCTTCCTCCAAATGGGCCGAGCTGCAATGGGACTCCCTGGGTGGATGGACCCTCGATCGAACCCCCGACAAGCTATCATCCCGGCGGAGTCCAGGTCGTTATGTGTGACGGAGCGGTTCACTTCATCGCCGAAACCATCAACACAGGCAATCTAGCACTACCCAACATCGTCGAAGGTCCATCTCCCTACGGTGTATGGGGTGCCCTCGGCTCCATGTCCGGAGCAGAAATCGTCAGTCTGCCTTAATCGCGCTCGGTCAAGATCGCGAATCAACTCCATCAAATCGGCAACGGAATCTCTCAATGACATCAGTCCCGCCCGGGGCCTAGCGAGGGCCCGGGCGGGCACATTTGGATCATCATATGTACCGCGCGATCTCTATCTGTACGTTCATGGCGGGAGTCTCCTTCGTAGCTCTGTCCGGATGTGGCGGACCAGCACTCAAGGATACCGTCCCCGTGACTGGCAAGGTAACACACAATGGTGAACCCATTGAAGGAGCCATGGTTACGTTTCTTCCTCAGGGCGATCACCGAGCTGCCTCGGGCAGAACAAATGCCAGTGGCATCTATAAATTAACCACGTTGGAACCAGAGGACGGGGCGATGCCCGGTCCCTATCGTGTCTCTATTTCAAAAACGGAAGTTTCGGCATCACGGGGGTCGGACGACGAACCTCCTCCTTCGATCAATCCCGAGTGGCCGCCATTGACCGCAACGGAACTCGTGCCCGTCAAATACAAGCACGCCGATTCCTCTGGATTGACCGCAGAAGTTTCTCAAGGGAAGAACGAGATTAACTTCGAACTGGAGGATTGATCACCACGAATGCGAAAGGAGCTTGGCTTCTCAAGGCGATCCTCTTGCATTTTCCGTTTCCTATTTCGCAATTGGCAATCTGTCACCTCACGCGAGGCGCCGACAGTGGCGCGATAGGACTCGGACGCGGGTTATCGCCTATCCGCTCAAACGATTAAGGCTCAATCTTCTCTCCGCCGTTGCGGGTAATCAGTTTGCCAAGAAGTTCGTAATCGATCGGGTCCATTGAGTGGAATGCGGCGTCGGCGGTCAAGTAATGGAGCGGCTGGCCGTCGAAGGGCGTCAGTTTCTCAGCATCCTCGAGTCCCGTGAAGGGGATATCCTCGGGAGCTGTCCAGGGTTTCGAGGCTCCGGATTCGACAATCAAAATCGTAAAGCTCGTGCCATCGGTGACGCTCCGAATCGCTTCTCCGGGCCCTGGCCCCAGAGCGGTCGAATCCCCCACGAATCCCATAGTGCGTATGCCCCACCGGCGTATCCGTGTCGGCACGCGGACTGCGATAGACCTCGGGCATCTTATCCAGCAGCGTGAGATTGTGTGGGCTGTCCCAAGGTTCATTGAATCGATATTGCTCGAACAGCTCAGACTGCTCGATAAATGGAAGGATTGCCACCCGCCAACTGAACGGGAACTCCGGACTCGCCTGCCGCCCCCCCTCGCGTTCATTGGCCGATCCAGGAAATTTTTGATAGGAGTCGTGGAAATTGTGAAACGCAATTCCGATCTGCTGAAGGTGCTTTTTCGTGGTCGGCGCCACTTGCGCCGGTGGCTGCTCTCCCTCACCCAACAAACGCAACAAACGCCCGCCGATAGTCCCTCTCGAGGATACTTCTGGCGTCGACTCACCACTGTCACTCTCCGGGAGAACCGAGGGGTCATTCAAGAGTCCATCAAACGCGCCTCGCAAGTGCTCGATATCATCTTTGGAAAAATTGCCGGTTAGGGTGGCCTGACGATTGAACTCCCCCATGATGCGGGGCGCCGAGACGATGCGGCCTCGCACAATGGTCGCGAGCCGGCGGCCGGTGTGTTCGCGCGTCAGCTGACCGAAGCGTGGTGCCAAGTCCGGACCAAAATCGAACCGTAACTCGTTCGTTCCACCTGTTCGCGAACGTAACGAATACATCATTCCCGTGTGCGGTCGAATCTCATCCCAACCAATCCAACCCTTGGCATCATGTCGAACCAACGCATATCGTTGACCGTTGTGTAAGTGCAAGGCAACCCGATTCACCTCGACACCATCCTCCACCGGAAGCCAAACCCCCAACTCCGTCACCAAGGGTTCTTCCCCGCCACTTTCTTCGAGCGCCGACTTGGCCCGCGACCACTCATCGTGGGTTAGTGGCCGCTCCGACAGCACGGCAAAAGCGAGTGGGTGCAACTTCTCGCTGGTCAAAGTCTCCTCCGCGGCCGGCTGCTGGTCGCTCTCCCCCGAACTCTGAATATCGACATGGCTCCCCTCGGGAACCGTCATCGCGATCCGCGACCCATCCGGCAGAGTGACGGTGATCATGATCCCCAAGACCAAGCCCGCCAACAGGCCGAACATCCCCGTCGCGATCGCCACGAC
>JBJHCD010000901.1:0-971 GCA_050485845.1 Pirellulaceae bacterium
CCCCGAGGCCGAGTACATCGTGTTCTGCGGCGTGCACTTCATGGCCGAGTCGGCCGACGTGCTCACCGGCGAGCACCAGGTGGTCATCATACCCGATCTGAACGCAGGGTGCTCCATGGCCGACATGGCCGACCTGGAGTCGGTGGAGGAGGCCTGGGACGAACTGGGCGCGCTGGTCGACATGGCAAGGGCGCGAGGTGTCGCTCTCTTTGCGACCTGGCACTCCCGCTTCGCGGCTTCCGTGGAGCCGGCGCGCAAATGGCTCGCCGACAGGACCGTGCGGCGGCTCGACGTGACCTGGAAGGAGGATGTGCGTCGCTGGCACCCCGGCCAGGAATGGATCTGGCAGCCGGGCGGGCTCGGCGTCTTCGACCCGGGCATCAACGCGCTCTCCATCGTGACCGCGATCCTGCCTCGGCCGATCCGGCTGGCCGAAGCCGTGCTCGAATTCCCAAAGGGCCGTGCCGCTCCCATCGCCGCCACGCTGACCTTTGCCGGCGCCAAGGGTTTTTCGGGCAGGGCGGAATTCGACTGGCGCCAGACGGGGCCGCAGAGCTGGGACATCAGCGTCGAGACCGATGACGGCACCCTGGTTCTGAGTTCGGGCGGTGCCCGCATGGCGGTCGACGGCACGGAGATCGTGTCGGCGGGCGATATCGAATATGCCGGCATCTACCGGCGCTTTGCCGAACTGGTCCAAAGCCGCGCGATCGATGTCGACGCGACCCCGCTGGTTCACGTGGCCGACGCCTTCATGCTCGGCCGCCATGTGGGCGTGGAACCGTTCTTGGACTGAAGCGGCCTTTTGCCTTTTCGGCCTCCGCCCTGCCCGCGCGGGCCGAAAGGCGAACGCCAACCCCGCCCGCAAAAGCCCGGCGGCGCAACGTTCGAAAAAGAGAAGAAGGTGGGAGGCTGGCACGGTGACCCGTGCCGAAGCTCGTTGGGGCTGCTTCCTTCCGGACCTGACCCGG
>JBJHCD010000901.1:981-2864 GCA_050485845.1 Pirellulaceae bacterium
TGACCCGGTTGGCGAGTGGCTCGTCCACCACCAACCTCCCACCCCCCATATCGGGGATCGTGACAGGAAATGCAAGGGCGGGACGGGGGATCGGTACCTGGGGGCCGTTTTCGAACAACTCCCGGAGTTCCTGGTCCCCGCGTTCGCTCTGCTTGGTGATCGGCGACACCATATGTTGATTGACCCACCGGAGGTTTCCTGGAGGGATCGAGAAAGCGATCTGCTCACCAAACGCGAAGTCGCAAAGTTGCGACACAATCTCAGCTTCGGCGACCCGCCACGCTGTCGAAAACCTTCCGAAGTCGCTTCTCTGCAGCCCCGTTGGCGAGCGGATACTGGCAAATTGCCGTTACGATGAGTCCATTGTTCACCTTCGTCCAGGTAACCCCGGCAACCAACGTGCCGGGTCTGCCGATGAGACGCCGATATGTAATCTGGACGATTTGCTCTCCGCCTTCTTCAATGACGCGGGCGGAAAAATTGTTCGCGTCGGGAAACATTCTCCGCGTCTCGGCGGTCATGCCCGTGAGCTCCTGCCGGAAATCAGGCGGTGCCGTCGGCAGCGTCCTCATCTGTACGATAGCGAAGATCTGGTCGGCGGCCTGGCCGGGGTAGTCGGATGGTCCGTCCGTCAGGATGACTGCCGGGCCGATTGTGATTCTGGCAATCCGCAGCGAGGCCAGATCGCCGATGACGAACGGCAAGGATGCGAGGCGGTCCTGCATTTCGGTGGGTCGTTCGACTGCGGTGAGCAACGCCTGTTTGAGATCCTCAACGGAGACGGCGGTGACACCGTCCGCCACGGCAGCGTCGATTACCCCGTTCAGCTGTTCGCCTTCGATCTGCAATTGGAGATTGGTCCGCTTCTGCGTGGGGGAATAGATAAAGATCAGCAGAGCCCTTTTCCCGTCGACGGTAACCTCCGTAGCCTCATCGATCCGAAGCTGACCGGGAAGAACGGTGCCTGCGCGCTCCGCCGCGATTCGCTCACGCTCGAACTCGGCCAGAGTAATGGGCGTTCTTGGCTCATCCTGAACCACAATGCTGGCACCGGCAGGATGCCGGAACGCAAGGATCGGATCGTGCGTAATCTCAAATCCCTGCGGCGGCACGATCGCCCAGACTCCTCCCGGCAGTGTTACCGGCTCCTCGGATCGGGCCTGCGGCAAGACAGCCATCAGGATGAAGATCGAGAGGAAGGCGCGCAGGTAGGGCATCTGGCTCTCCATGAAGCGTCCGAAAGTAGAAACTGGTCTTAGGATAACGACTTGGGCAAGAACAGAAGTCACAAAGCGTGACACTTCGATCAACATTTTCGCGACATGCCTTCGAAGCGAACCAACTTGGATTGTTGCGGTATGGAGACCTTGTCGGCGGGCCAAGTCGAATATGCCGGCGTCTACCGGCGCTTTGCCCAACTGTTTCAGAACCGCGCAATCGATGCCGACGCCACCCGGCCTCCGCCGCCGTCCAGCCCGCGCGGGGAAGGAGCGCGAACGCTCACCCCACCGAAAAAACACCCCCGCGGTGCAACGTCCGAACAAGAGAAGAAGGTGGGAGGCTGGCACGGTGACCCGTGCCGAAGCTCGTTGGGGCTGCTTCCTTCCGGACCTGACCCGGTTGGCGAGTGGCTCGTCCACCACCAACCTCCCGGCCCCCCATCTCGGGGATCGTAACAGGAGATGCAAAGGCGTACTGGGCAGGTGACGTCTTCTTTCGGGGCCGTTTTCTGCCTGTGCATTTCAGGGCCCGGCAGTAGGATACCCGCTGTTCGCCGCGGAGCGCCACCATCGACTGCTGTCGACCCCACTGCGGCCATTCAGCCTGGTTTCGCCGCTACCCGAAACCCTCCGCTCAAAATGCTTTTGGTTTTCGGCCAAGAC
>JBJHCD010000902.1:0-2854 GCA_050485845.1 Pirellulaceae bacterium
GACGGAGAGCATCCCGAGGCAACCGCGTGAACCTGGCGGCCTCGGACGTTCCCTCGGAAAGAAGCGGTCCGGCTCGGTTCCCAAAGGGTCTTCGAGGGAGCGTCGATATGGCCGGCAGTGGTTCCAATGACCAATGACCAATGACTAATGCCCGGCCTATGCTCGAGCGGTTCGGCAGGCGGCGATGGCGGCGCAGGAGGCACACCCGTCGGCGGTACCACAGGCCCCCTTCGCGTCGGTCCCACAATCCGGGCCGCACCCTTGTTCCAACAGCTGCGAGAATTCGCGGAATCGGACTTTGGCCGCGTAGGTCTCGGCCAACTGATCGGTGATGGCGTCCAGTTCGGGCGTCGTGTCGCCGAGAAAATAGAAGTAGAGCGATTCGCCATCAAAGAGATGTTCGACATCCAGCAGCGTCACCGACAACTGCCGCTCGGAGATCAATTGCGAGCAAGCCTGAAAGGCCTCGTCGCGATGTTTTCGGAGCCGCGACTCCAGCAACTCATCCTCCACCGTGACGGCCCGCAGAATAGTCCCTTCACTCGGATTTTGCCGCTCAACGAAGTTCAAGATTTCCCCCAGCTCCAAGCCCCGCGCGGTTCGACAGACAACTCGGGTCCGGCGAGGATAACGAGTGGCATCGTGGGCGTGGAGGTGAGTCAGGTTCCCCATCACGCCGACGCGAACCAGATGCTGTTGAGTCGTAGGGACATCAGACATGATGGCTATTCTTTCGGTACTTGCCGAAATTGTCAGGCGGTGTCAGGCAGTTACATCAGGAAGTGGCATTAGGTAGTCAGCTAGCAGCAGGAACTCCCGCAAGAGGTCGTGTTGGCTGGAGCGGTGGTACTCGGAGACTGCTCCACTCGGGCACTCCCCGTGACTTCGAAGCCCAAGTCTTCAATCATGCGGTAGTCCGCCTCGGGAGCCTGCCCCTGCGTGGTGAGGTAGTCGCCAATGAACAGGGAGTTGGCGGCATAGAGTCCCAGTGCTTGGAGGCTGCGGAGGTGGACTTCGCGACCACCGGCAATGCGTAGTTCGCTGGTCGGATTGACGAAGCGGAACATGGCGAGGGCCTTGAGGCAGTCACGGGGGTTGAGTGGTTGGGGGGTACCGAGCGGAGCCCCTTCAATCGGAATGAGAAAGTTCAGCGGTATCGACTCGGTTTTCAAATCGCGGAGCGCAATTGCCATGTCGACCAGATCGCGCGGCGCTTCTCCCATTCCCATGATCCCGCCGCTGCATAGCTCCATCCCAGCCGCTCGGACCGCTTGGAGCGTGTCGAGGCGATCTTGATATCCGTGCGTGGAACAGATTTCGGCGTAATGAGCCTCCCCCGTGTTCAGGTTATGGTTCACTCGGTCAACGCCGCAGGCCTTCAGTCGCTGGGCTTGGTGGTCGCTGAGCAGGCCGAGGCAGGCACAGATCTTCAGGCCGTATTGGTCCTTGATCTTCGGCACAATCTGCTCCACAGCCTGAATCTCACGTTCATTCGGGCCCCGAGCGGAAATGACGATGCAGTACGTCTTCGCGTCTCGCTCGTATGCCAGCCGTGCTCCCTCCAGAAGCTTCTCCGGATTGAGGAGATTGTATCGGGGGATTTCCGCCGAGGAGTTTTTGGACTGCGAGCAGTACGAGCAATCTTCGGGGCAGAGGCCGCTCTTGGCGTTCATCAAGAAGTAGAGCTGCACGGATTTGCCGAAGTACCGCTGGCGGATTTGAAATGCGGCCGACAGCACGTCGAGAAGTTGGTCGTCCGGGGAATGCAGGATCGACAAGGCTTCGTCCGCTCCGACCTGATGCCCCTCGAGCACCTGTCGAGCCAATTCCCGCCAATTCGGTTGCTCGCCACGCTTCTCCTCCGATTCCGCTCGAACCGCTGCCGACCTTTCGATCGACGAAGCTTGGCTTGTCGCAGTCTGGCCCGTCGACGCCTGTTCGGAGGAAGCCTGGTGCGAGGAAGATTGGGCTGAGGAAGAAGATGGCGCGGTTGTTTGCGCGGAGCTAGGTGTTGTGGATGAAATGCTCATGGTCGGGGCTGTAGTTCTCCGAAGATCCTGCGATCGGATTTCTTGACGAATGTTAAGGTGGGTTGGGGGCCGGAAGGGAGCACATTCCCGTTCGGATCCGTTCACAATTCCAGCTCGATTCGCAACAGGGAACCTGAAGTTGTAGGGTCATCCGCTTCGTCGGTGTCTCCCCATTGGGTTACATAGAGGATGCCGGATTCATCGAACACCATCGAGCTGGGATGGTCGAGTTCCATGATCTGATTGACCGCCACTCCCGGTTTTCCTTGTTCGCGGGTCGCCACCAGCTCATAGAGTCCTCCCGGACGCGACGAGTCAGCCGAAGGGTCTCGAGGCGAACGAATGGGGGCGACCAGAGCCAGCAGGCGTCCCGATTCGGGGTGGTAGGCCAGCCCGGTGATTCTCGGCAGCGGAACAACAAACTCGACCCAAACTTCTCCCGTGCGGTTGTGGCAGAAAGCGAGTCGGCTGGAATCCTCTTCGTCCCGGTTCGTACTCCTCGCGACGAGCAAATTACGGTGGGGGTCGATGGTCAAGGCAGTTGGGCTGCCTCCTAGAGCCGGATTTTGCGGGGCTGTCAGGTCCTCGACAGGGCCGAGGTCGTCCTCGGCCGGGACGGAGCGGGCGAGCCAGGGGAGCGAGTTTTCTCGGCGAGCGATCAAGTACAGAGAGGTACGAGTGGCGAGGAGGCCGCGAAGCCGTCTTGCGCCAAGCGACTGCTCGGTCACGGGGAGAGCCTGCTGAGGGCTGAGTGGATCGACGGAAATCGGTTTGTCATCGGACGAGAGCCGGAAGAGTCGCAGCCACCCCTCGGTGGCCTCGGT
>JBJHCD010000903.1:0-2848 GCA_050485845.1 Pirellulaceae bacterium
GGAATAATAACGCCTTGAAGAAGGCATGGGTAAATAGGTGGAACATCCCTCCCGTGATTCCCGCGAAGGTGCCGGTGCCGAGTCCGAGGAACATGAAGCCGAGTTGGCTGACGGTGGAATAGGCCAGGACGCGCTTCAGATCGAACTGGGTCAGGGCGATGAGTGCCGCCAGCAGGGCGGTAAAGCCGCCGATGCATGCCACCACCAGTTGCGCTTCGGGCGATGCCATGAACAAGGGCGTGCAGCGAGCCACCATGTAGATGCCGGCGGTGACCATCGTCGCCGCGTGAATCAAGGCGCTGACCGGCGTCGGGCCTTCCATGGCGTCGGGAAGCCAGACATGCAGTGGGAACTGGGCGCTCTTGCCGCAGGCCCCCAGTAGCAGAAGGAGGCAGATTGCGAATGCGATTCCTCCGGTCCGGTAGGAGCTTTCCGGACGGCTGAGCACGCCCGGAATGATTTCGATCTTCTCGGCGGACGATGGAATCGAATGGACCGAATCGATTGGGATCCGCAAGATTGTGGATGTCCCCAGGGGCTGGCCCCCTTCCTGACGCGACGGGAGGTCGGACGATTCGTCGAATGAGGCGGAGGCGAGTGGCTCCGACGAACCCACAACGACCGCCGTGCTGTGATAGTTGAGCGTGCCGTAGGTGGTCCAGATCAGGAACAGTCCCAGGGCGAAACCGAAATCACCAATTCGGTTCACCAGGAAGGCCTTCTTGCCGGCGGCCGCGGCGGCCGGTTTCTCGTACCAGAATCCGATCAGCAGGTAGCTGCACAACCCCACCGCTTCCCAGAAGACGAAGAGGAGGAGGAAGTTGCTGGAGAGCACCAGCATCGTCATGGAAAATACGAACAGGGAGAGGTAGCAGAAGAAACGCCAATAGCCAGGATCCCCCTTCATGTACCCCGTGGAGAAAACAACCACCAGCAGGGCGATCGACGTCACCATGGCCAGCATCATGGCCGTCAGCGCGTCCGCTCGGAGCGCGATGTCAATCGTGAAATCCCGCATCCCTCCTTCCACGACCTGATCGGGGTCCGTGTCGGAAGGTGGGGCCAGTGGTTGTTGGTAGGCGCCGGTGACATCCGCCCACGTCCAGAGATTCACAACCTGCTCGAAGCCGGCGTTGTCTTCGGTGAACTGACGTTGGCGATCAACGACTTCTCGTACCAATCCCAGGCTGGCCAGGCAGGAAATGGCCACGGCCCCGATGGCCAGCCAACCGGCGTAGGAAGCCATGCGCCGCGAACAAATCGGGGCCAGGATGGGGATGAGGATCGCGGCCAGGAGCGGAGCGGCCGGGATCATCAAGAGCAGGAATTGGATAAGGTCCATGGGTTGGGGTTTGCCTGAATTTGTCAGGAGTGTATCGGAAAAGGAGGAGAGGAGAGGTCAGAGCCGACTACGGTGAAGCTGTTTTTCTTCGTCCAGTTCCGGTGCGACACCTGCCGGCGTCAACTTCGGCCAGACGCGGTCCTCCACGCGCTCTTCGGGAATCTTCTGGTCCACATAGCCCGTTTGACCCTCCTCGCGAAGATCCTGCCAAATGACGGAATCCAAGCTGCCGCTCTGCAGGAACAGCATCAAAACCAAGGCCAGGCCGATTGCCGCTTCGCAGGCCGCGATCGCCACGATGAAGACGACCAAAGTTTGTCCTCCCCAGTCCTGATGAATGCGGCCCCAGGCAACCAGGGAAAGGGAGATGCCCTGCAGCATGATCTCGGTGCTGAGAAACATGACAATCAAGTTCCGTCGCACCAGGAAGCCGATCATTCCGGTGGCGAACATCAGTCCGCCGATCAACAAGTAGCTGTGCAGCAACTCAAGTTCACTCATGACGGGCCGTTCTCCGATCCAGGACGTCGCGGGCTGCCATGGCTGACAATCGTGACGGCCCCAATCAAGGCGGCCAACAGAATCGTCCCCATAATCTCAATGGCCAGCAATTGTCGGCTGAAGATTTCGGCACCCAAGTGGGCCATGTGCTCGCGATGAAGCACGTCTCCGTTGGGTGGGAGAAAGACGAGTTCCAGGCGGCTCGTGTCGAGGTGAGGGGCTACCTGATCAATGGCCGGTGGGAACTTTTCGTTCAGCTCCTCGAGCCGACTGGGATCGAGGTCGCCTCGTAGCGTGATCCTCAAGGCCGTCTCTGGGGCAGTGGTGGTCTGGCGTACCGCCACCAACTGATCGTCCCGCAGCAGTGGTTTGCCATCCGTGTCCAGCAACAAGGGGAGCGCTCGGGCCACTTGCCACCGAGCCTCCTCCACGGGAGGCCGCAAGATCAGCATGGTCAACAAAATGACCAGTGAACTAGCGATCGTGACCGAGAGGAGCTTGGGAAACCATCCCCAGCTCATCCGATCGTAGATGGCCAGGCCTTCGGGTTGAGCGAGCATCAAAACGAACAGGAAGGTGACGACAATCGCTCCCGCGTAGACCGCGATATTGGCCACGCCCAGGAATTGGGCCCCTTGGTAGAAAAACAGTCCGGAGGCTCCCAATAAGGAGAATGAGAACCAGACGGCCGAGTAAACGGGGCTCCGCATACTAACCGCCGCGGCAGCGCCGGAGAGAGTGATCAGAGCCAAGCCCCAGAAGATGATCCGCTCACTCCAGCCCAGCGACCAAGGCATGGCGGCCGCGATGCAGCCGAAGCCGATCATCCCCAAAACGCTCCCGGCGGCTCGAGCCGCATAGGTCCCCCGCGGGAGCATCAACAGAAGTCCCAGGGCTCCTAACACGACACCAATCAGCAGCGGTTCACTCAAGACGCTCCAGACCTCGGAAAACCCCGAGTTGCCAGGAGTCGCCCCCTGGTTCGCGATCGGAGCATTCGCGTCT
>JBJHCD010000904.1:0-2846 GCA_050485845.1 Pirellulaceae bacterium
ATCCTGGGGGACGACGGACATGGTGACGACCTCCTCCGCTCGCTCCGTTCCCTCCCGGTGGAGACCACGCGGATTGTCCGCAGTCCCGACCGCCTGACCCCCACCTACACCAAACCGCTGCTGATCTCCGACGAAGGGACCATCCGCGAACTGAACCGTTTGGACGTTCGCTCCCGTCACCCGCTGGAGGAAGACTTGCAGCAACGCCTCCGAGCAGAACTTCGCGACGAATTCGCTCGCTGCGATGGCTGGATCGTGATGGACCAGATGCCGGAGTCCGATTGTGGCGTGGTGACTCGAGCCCTCCGAGATGAGTTGTCCCAGTTGTCGAGTGAACATCCCGAGAAGCTGATCCTGGTGGACAGCCGACGCCATTTGCGGGACTTTTCGTGTGGCTCCCTGAAGGGAAACCGAGCTGAAATCCTGGCAGCCGCCGAGATGTCCCCGGATGCCGGTGACGAGGCCATCCGTGGGGCGGCGGGCCAACTGGCGGCACAGACGGAACGGACCTGTTACTGCACGCTGGGCGAGCAGGGAGTCTTGGTCACTCCTCCCGGCGGTACATCGACACTCGTTCCCGGCTTTCCCGTTTCCGGACCAGTGGATATCGTCGGAGCGGGCGACAGTGCCACCAGTGGACTGGTCAGCGCCCTGTTGGCCGGTGCCCATCCCGAGGAGGCGGCCGTGATCGCCAACCTGATCGCTTCGATTACCGTCCAGCAGATCGGCACCACCGGCGTCGCCACGCCGGGACAGGTGATCGAGCGGTATCACGCCGTCAATTCGCCTTCTTCCTGATGGTCCAGCGAGGGAGTCGATCCGAACAATAACCATCACGAGCAGCAACTTCGCCACCGCGTGTCCGGTCGCCGGATCACGTAGCAGACGCGCGGAAAGCGTCTGAAACTCCATCACACGCATGCCATGGCCCTCGCCGCAGTCGAAAAGATGAGCCGCCACGGCCGAAGGTCGTCAACGGCTACTCGGATTCTTGCTCCTCGGAATCGTCCGTCGAACGGAGCCGGAAATTCTTCGGCAACTGGAATTTCTCGGACGTCAGTTGCACCGAGCTAATATGGGAAATGGGTATGCGAAGTGTCCGGCGGTGGAGAGATGAACGACCGATGACGGCCCAGTCCTGCAAGGAAGCGATCAGCCGGTAGGGGGCCAGCCGAGTGGCCACCGTTCGATCCTTCCCCGGCACCAGAATCTGTGCCTGGACCACCTTGCCCCCCGTGATCGCCCCCATGATCCGCTCGAGAATCTCCAAGGCATGCGACTCATATTCCGGCGCCGGAATGTCCACGACGCAGCAGTTCAGCAGCCGAGTCACCGATTCACGGACATCGCTGGAGTAGTATCCGAGCAGTTTCGCCACCGACTCGCGAATCGCCGTCCCGAACTGCGGGAAACCATGCAGCAGTGACAGATGCGACGTGAGCGCCAACTTGGCCAGGTCGCGATCGGAGAACCCAGGTGGGACCAGCGCATTCGGGGACCCGTCCGACGCGCGATAGCCCGAGTTCTGTTTGTCAAACTCGACCCGGATCCCCGCCCCCCGCAAGAGATTCAAGTCCCGATAGATGGTCCGACGGCTGACGCGCATCCGAGTTGCCAATTCCTTGGCATTGAAGATCGGTCCCGACTGGAGGCATGTGAGGATCCGAATCGCGCGTGAATGTCGCCCGATGATCGCTTCGGCGTTTCCCTTCATGGCAATGATTCCCTTTTCCCAGCGGATGGTCATGAACGTTCATGGAGGACATCGCAAAAGGGAAAAGAAAGCCATCAAAAAAATGGGAAAAAAATCAGCGAACGCTCCTCAGCGATAAATGGCCGCCGGTGGACCCTGATCCGGTTGGTTCACCGTCCGAGGCGCCGAGGATTCCAGAATCGGACCGCTCGAGCCCGTGGGACTCGGTCCCGCCACCTTCTCCGGTGGTTTTTTCGACGAGCCACCCTCCCCCGGCAACTCGGTCGAATCCTCCCACTCCTCCCCTGTCAGCTGCCGCGGTTCCGCGCTACCCCCTTCTGGCTGATCTCGCTCGACCACTGGCGAGTACTGCACCGCGTCAGTCCCCGAGGCGATAAACGGTCGGTCCGACTCGAGTCGTCGGCCATCGGGAAGCGTGAATCGCACAAAGACATGCAATCGAGGGTCTCGCAGGACCTGCTGCCACCGCAACTCCAGCAAGATCCCGGGATCCTCTCCCTCTGCCTGCATGGCAACTCGAGCCGTCGCCGAGTCATACTCCCAGCGTCCAAGATGAGAACCGTCGCGAGCGTCCAGGACAACAACCGTCACCTCACCAGCCACCGGCACCAGTTCACTGCGATCATTCAACGGAACAATCACCAGCTCCAAACCATTTACCTGGGAACCATCCGGCGGAGCATCTCCGAGCAGGTAGGCATCGAACTCCAGTCCCGTCACCTGGGAGGTCGATTCTCCCGAACTGACTCGACGCGTCGGCCGTGAGGCTACCTGCGTTGCGGAGGGGGAACTGGAAGAACTTCCCACCGCGACTTGCTCCCGAGCTTCCACGGACGGCTCCACGCGCTGGGAACTGCTTCGGAACTGACTGGGGTTCACCGGCGAACCAGGATCGACTTCGGGAGGAGTCAGATCGGGAATCTCGTCGAAATCAAAACCGGGAACCGGAGCGGGAGAACGGGGTGGAGCACTGGGAGAGGGTCGAGCCGGGGCGGCACGTGCACCGCTTCCTCGAGCCCGAGACTCCGAAGACTCGTCCGCACCAGGGCGGGCCAGCCGACGCTCAAGCGTCGACACGCGGTCCTGAAGCTCGTAGATCTTGTCCTCCATCATCCGGGCTTCGGCACTGAAC